>CAYNMI010000020.1:0-16760 GCA_964398095.1 uncultured Desulfobacca sp. | reverse complement strand
CCGATCTGGCCGCGGCCCAGCAGCTCTCCCAGCGCCTGGGCCGCCTGGGCAACGTCGCCTCCGACGGCCGCCCCATCCTGGGCCTGGACGCCCGCTTCGTGCTGGAGCTGGTCCTGGAGCTCAACCCCCAGGCCCTGGTGATTCCGGCCCATATCTGGACCCCCTGGTTTTCCGTCCTGGGCAGCAAGAGCGGCTTCGATTCCCTGGAGGAGTGCTTCGAGGACAGCACCATCCACATCTGTGCCGTGGAAACCGGCCTGTCTTCCGACCCCGCCATGAACTGGCGGGTCTCCCAACTGGACCGCTACACGCTGGTGTCCAACTCCGACGCCCACTCCCCCCAGAAACTGGCCCGGGAGGCCAATATCTTTCACGTCGCCCCGGTTTATCCCGAAATGGCCCAGGCCCTGCGCACCCGGGAAGGCTTCGGCGGCACCATCGAGTTCTTCCCCCAGGAAGGCAAATACCACCTGGACGGCCACCGGCACTGCGGCCTCCGCCTGGAGCCCCAGGAGGCGGACCGCCTGGGCGGCCTCTGCCCCCACTGCGGCAAACCCCTCACTCTGGGGGTGATGCACCGGGTCCAGGACCTGGCCGACCGCCGGGACGGGACCCGCCCGGCCCAGGCCCCGCCCTTCGAGTCCCTCATCAGCCTCTCCGGCATCCTGGCCGAAGTCCAGGGGGTCGCCAACCCCGCCAGCAAGAAGGTGCGCCAGGCCTATTTCCGGCTCCTGGAGAAGCTGGGGCCGGAACTGGAGATCCTGCGCCGGGTCCCCTTAGACGCCGTGGCCCGGGAGGGCGGCGGCCTCCTGGCCCACGCCCTGGACCGGATGCGCCGGGGCCAGGTCCACATCGCCGGCGGCTACGACGGGGCCTATGGGGAGATTCGCCTCTTGACCCCGGCCGAGCGCACCGCCCTCCAGGGGCAGGGGGCCTTTTTCAGCCAGAGCGCCGCGCCCCCGGAGAGCCTTCAGGATTTGCCTCCGGACGCCCCCCCCGGCAGCCCCGCGGCCCTGGCCGTCCGGGAAAGCCCCCAGCCGTCTCTCGCCTCCGCCTCCCCCGGCGATCCCCTGCTGGCGGGCCTGAATGCGGCCCAACGTGAGGCCGTGGTGCACCAGGGGCCGCCCCTCATCGTCCAGGCCGGGCCCGGTACGGGCAAGACCCGGGCCCTCACCCACCGCCTGGCCTACCTGGTCTCCCGCCGGGGGGTGGACCCCGAGGCCATCCTGGCCCTCACCTTCACCCGGCAGGCCACCGCCGAAATGGCCGGGCGCATCGGCGTCTTGCTGGCCGGCGAGCCCGGCTTGGACCGCCTCACCATCAAGACCTTCCACGCCCTGGGCCAGCAGATTCTTAAGGAGCATGAAGGCCCGGCCCGGGAGGTGGCGGATGAAACCCAGCGCCGCGGCCTGCTTAAGGAGACCGCCAAAACTTACCACCTGCCCCTGGCCCCCCTGGAGCGGCAGGTCACCCGCTGGAAACAGGCCCTGAGCTACCCCGGCGACCTGGCCCCGGACCGGCCCCCCCGGCAGCCGGCGCTGTTTGCCCCCGAGGCCGGGGACGCCTTGCCCACCGAACCCGAAGTTGCCGCCGACCCCCAGTATGTCGCGGCCTTTGCCGCTTACGAAGCCGCCCTCAGCCGCGCCGGCCTCTGGGATTACGAAGACCTCATCGCCCGGCCGGCCCTCCTCCTGGAGCGGCGCCCGGAAATCCGCCGGGCTTACCGGACCCGCTTCCGCCACCTCCTGGTGGACGAATACCAGGATTTGAACGAGGCCCAGTACCGGCTGTTCCGCCAGTTGGCCGGCCCCGGGGCCGAAATCATGGTCATCGGCGACCCGGATCAGGCCATCTACGGCTTTCGCGGCGCCCACCCCGAATACTTCCGCCGTTTCCGGGAGGATTGGCCCGGAGCCCGGGTCTGCCGCTTCCCGGAGACCTATCGCCTGCCGGCCCCCCTCCTCAAAGCCGCGGCCGCCCTCCGGGACCTTCCGCCAGATGCGGACGCCGACGTACCGGACGACCCGGCGCCCCTTATCACCCACCAGCCCGGCGACCAGCCGGTGGTGCTCTTAAGCGCCGCCACCCCCGCGGCCGAGGCCCGGGCCATCGCCCGGCAGATCGAAACCCTGGTGGGGGGGTTATCGCACTACGGCCTGGAGGATGCCCAGGTGCGGGGCCAGGCCACGGAGGACCAGGCCGGCTTCCGGGACGTGGCCGTGCTCTACCGTCTCCACGCCCTGGGCCCGGAACTGGAGCGCCTCCTCACCGAGGCCGGCATCCCCTGCCAGCAGGCCAGAGAAGGGGTGGGCCCCGATTGGGACGGCCTGGACCTGGCCGCCGAACGGGTGAAGCTCCTCACCCTCCACGCCGCCAAGGGCCTGGAATTCCCTTACGTCTTTATCGCCGGCTGCGAAACCGGGCTCATCCCCTGGGACCCGGAAGGGGACGGCGCCGCTGATCTCGACGAAGAGAGGCGCCTCTTGTATGTGGGCCTCACCCGGGCCTCCCGGCAGGTCTTTCTGAGCCGCGCCCGGGAGCGCACCCTCTGGGGGCGGCCCCGGCGCACCCAATTTCCCGCTTGGGTCCGGTCCATGGACCCGGAGGTCCTGGCGCGCCCGGCCGGACCGGCGTCCCGGCCCCGGTCGGGCCGCCAGCCCCGGCTCTTTCCGGCCATCGCCGCCCCCCGGGGCAAAAGGTCGAAATGAGCCTTCCGGCATGGCCGTTATCGGGATACCATTCATGCGGGAAAATCTTCCTGGACCCAGGCGTGTGCGACAACGATTTTGCATGAGGGGTGGCATAGATTGACCTAAGAAATTGAGACCCAAGGCTTTAGCCGTGACCGGTGCAGATGAAGGGGCAACGGCAACCCCCCCTCTCCCCTTCGAGGGGAGAGGGTAAAATCAAGGAAACTCCATAACTTATTCAGAAATGGAGATTTCACAGGCTCGGTTCCCAAAATTTTAGCCAAAACCCTGCCGGACACTACTGCCCTGGACCCCCTTGTGGCAGGGGGCCAGGTGGCCGGTCCCCCGGGGTGAAGATAGAACTTGGTTGCGTAAATGAGCGCTATTTTTTCGGGGTTTTAAATTCCCCCCTTTGTAAAAGGGGGGCAGGGGGGATTTTAATCAACTTGCTGAAATCCCCCTAAATCCCCCTTTTTCAAAGGGGGACTTTAATACTCTGTTGGCTTCGTACCAGCTTGGCTTAATGCCATATTATTTATGAAGCGCCACACTAGACATTACCCACAAGTCAGGAGGTCTTGATTCCATCAAGTTTTGGTGGCACAGGCTTTCTTGCCTGTGCGAAACTTTCACCCCAGCCTGGCCAGGCCGTGCCGCCAGGCAGTATACTTGTGGGTAATGATGAGCTGGCAAAGGGAGATTTTGGGGGATTTCCCCCTGGTCTTATTCCGTCTTCCGTTTAAAATGCAACAAACTATCTTCATAACCGACTGATATTTCTTATTGATTTAACTGAAAACTGAAAACCGAAAACGGTCCTACACGGTAAAGGAGCGCCGGCAAGCGGATGCGGGTTAGCGGGTTTTGGCGACGCGGGCTCTTGCCCCTCATCCTGATGATGACCCTGTGGGGGGTTTCCCGGGCTCAGGCGGCCGAGGCCCCGGCCACCGAGCCTGCCGCGCCCGCCCCGGTGTCAGCCCCGGCCCTGCCGCCGGCGGAGGCGGCGGTTGAGACCGTCCCCACCCCCGCGGTGGCTGTCCCCCGGGAACTCAGCCTCCGTTCTTTCCACATCGTCGGAGCCAAAACCGTCAGCGTCAAAGACCTCGAAAAGGAATTATCCATCAAGTTGCCGTCCTTCTGGCCGCCCTGGGCCAAGCCCCCCACCATCCGCCTCCCGGACCTGGATTACGACGCCGACCGACTGAAAGACTATTATCGCCGCCAGGGTTTTTACCACACTCAGGTCACGCCCGAAATCAAGTACGGCCCCCAAGGCGGGGTGGATGTCACCCTCAAGATCGACGAAGGCCCCTGGGTCAAGGTCACCCACATCAACGTCCAGATCGCCGGCGCGGTGGACCTGGCCGAACTGCGGGACAAATGGCCCCTCAAGATTGGGGACCGTTTTGCCGAAAAGCCATACGACGGTCTCAAAAACCTCTATCTCAATTATCTCCCCACCCATGGCTATCCCCGGGTCAAGGTCAGGGGGCGGGTCTACCTGAACAAACAGACCAACACCGCCAGGATTCACCTGAACGTCGATCCCGGTCCCCTGTCTTACTTCGGCCCGGTGAGCATCAAAGACCCGGACAAACTGGAAACCCCCGCCGCCGCCATCATGGAGAAGGTCACCTTCAAGCCCGGCCAGGTTTTCAACCTGGAAGAGATGTTCAACACCCAGCGGAAACTCTACGCCACCGATCTCTTCCGCAGCGTGGTCCTGACGCCCCAGCAGGTCCTCCCCCAGGCATCCACCATCCCCATTATCATTCAATTGGTGGAAAAGAAAAAACGCTCGGTGAGGTTTGGGTTGGGCTATGGCGATGAAGATAAAATTCGGGCCCGCCTGGGCCTGCGCTACCGCAACTTATGGGGCGGCGGCCGCTTCCTGGACATGGACGCCAAGTATTCCACCCTGGGCTACCTGTACTCCCAGGAATTCACCAATCCAGTGGTGTTCGGCTCCTCCTTTGACTTTGTGGACCAGAGCGGCGTCTGGCGCCGGTACCTGCCGGGCTTCAACGACCAGGCCTATTTCAACCAGGCCCGGCTGGAACGCGACATTCCCTGGCACCTGCGGCTTTTCTTCGGCCACGGCCTGGAATTCGACCGCCCCTTTAATATCCCCACGGCCACCGTCATCCGCCTCCAGGGGACCCAACCGGAAAAACTCTATCGGGCCTCCTTTGCCCTCATAGGTCTGCGCCAGAACACCACCGACAGTAACATCGAGCCCCACCGGGGCGGCACCTTTAAATTTTCCAATGAGTTCGCCCCTAACTTCTTCGGCTCCGAACTCCAGTTCATCCAGTCGGTGGTGGACGTCCGGCGCTACCATACCGTCGGTGACTCCAACTTTGTCCTCGCCGGGCGGGTCAAGTTCGGCGTCATCCAACCCATCCAGTCCACCACCACCATCCCCATATCCCGGCTCTTCTTCTCCGGCGGGGCCAACAGTGTGCGGGGCTACAAACTGGACTATCTGGGTCCCCGCAACGCCACCAACGACCCCACCGGCGGCGAATCGGTCCTGGAACTGAGCCTCGAGGGGCGCTTTCCCCTGCCCATCTTCAAAAAAATCGGCGCGGTGGTCTTTATCGATGCCGGCAACGTCTTTCCTCAAATACACAATACTGATCTGGGTCAGTTAAAATATTCACCAGGGTTCGGACTGCGCTATCTGTCTCCCATCGGCCCCATCGGGGTGGATATCGCCTTCCCCACCAACCGCATCAACTATGCATCTGACAGCCCCTACCAGATCCACTTCACCGTGGGTTACGGCTTTTAGGGAAAAGGAGGCCTGATGCGCTCGGTAAGGATTATCCTGCTTTCCCTAATGCTCCTCCTGAGCTCGGCAGGGACCGGCGCCGCCGCCGGCCTGTCGGCTATCACCGATTGGGGGGGCCCCTGGCTGCTTTCTCTGCTGCAAAGCCGCATCAACGGTCAGGTCACCGCCGGGGAAATCTCCGGCAATCCCTTCACCGGCATCACCTATAAGGACTTAACGGTGCGCGATGCCGCCGGCCGGCCGGTCCTGGCCGCCGCCCGCCTGGAAATCCGCCTCTCCCTGTGGTCCATCCCCACGTTCCACCTGGAACTGGGCAATCTGGCCCTCATTAAACCTCAAGTCTACCTCTCCCGAGCCCCATCCGGCCGCTGGAATGTGCTGGGCCTGGCCAAACCCGCCGCCCCGCCCGCCAAAACCCCCGGCCTCCTCGACCAAATCGCCGCCTATTTTCTCCGCCGGGTAGATCTGCCGAATCTTAAAGTGCACCACGGCGAACTGGTGATCACCCGGGACGATCTGACCAGGCGCTACCCCGACCTGGATTTCTCCGCCAATCTCACCCTCCTGGACCTGGGGAAACCGCAGCAAAAAGTTATGGTCAATCTGGCCGACCTGGGGATCACCGCCCCCCAGGGCCGGGTCCGGTTGGAGACCCGGCTAACCTACAGTTCCGGCCTGGCCAAACTCCACCGCCTGGACCTGCAACTGGCCGGCCGGACCGTGGTCTCGCTTCAGGGGGAGGTCTGCCGGCCCCTCAGCCAACTCACCTGTACCCTGACCGGCCGCATCGGCCCCCTGGCCGGCGCCAAACTCAACGGCTTCTGGCCCCGGTGGCCGAGCCCCTGGGACCTGTCCGGCGTCCTCAGCCTCAGCAGCACGCCCGCGGGCGGCACCCTGCGCTTGCAGGGGAAGATCGGCCAGGCCGTCTACACCCTCCAGGGCGACCTTAAGGCCCGGCGCCGGCCCGCCGTCTTCAATCTGGACTTGGACCTCAAGGGCCTGACCACGGCCCAGCTCCAGGAGCTCAAAGACCTCAAGGCCCAATCCATTAAGGGCCTCAGCCCGGTCAATGCCCATCTCCACTTAGAGGGCGCCGGCCTCCCTTGGAACCCCGAGTCCCTTAAAACCCACCTGCAACTGGAGCCATTCCGCTATCGGGACCTCAAGGTGGACAAGGTGCGGCTCGACCTCTCCGGCAATGCCCGGCATCAGGAGCTTCAGGCCTCCGTGGCCGGCAATTTCGGCTCCGTGGACCTGGGCGCCAAGGGCCGTCTCCTGCCCGTGGGAGATCCCAAGATGGGACTCTCCGGCGACTTGACCCTGCAGACGGGGAACTTTCAACCCGCCCTGCTGGGCGTGGCCAAACTCCCGGGCACCAGCCTCAACACCTGTTTCATCGGCAAATTCCGCCTGCCTCCCGGCCTCTCTCCGGCCCGGCTCTTCCTGGCCGGCGACCTCACCGCCAGCGGCCGGCTCCATGGGCAGCCCTTACAAGACCTCAGCGCCGGCTTCGCCCTGGACGGCAACAAACTGGCCATTTCCCAGGCCGACCTGCGCCTGGCGGGCCTGGCGGCCTCGTTGCAAGGCACCCTCACCCGGTCCGGGGTGGATGTCTCCTTTAACGCCTCCCTGGCCGGCTCCCGGGCCCTGCCCCTGCCGCCGGGCGCCGCCTTTGCCTCCCTCACGGCCCAGGGCGCCGTCCGGGGACCCTGGAAGGCCCCCCGGGCCAACCTGACGGGGCAGGTCCGCAAAGTCTCCTTCAAGGGCCTCACCCTGGAAGCGGCCAACCTCAGCGGCGACTTGGCCGGCTGGCCCCCCCAATCCGGGAGCCTCCGGTTCCTGGGCCACCGTCTTCACACCCCCGCCGGGACCTTTAAACAGGTCCGGATCACTGCCGGCGGCGCCGGGGGCGCCTGGCAGTTCCAGGTGGCCGCCGCCTCCCCCCAAGAGCCCAAATTCGAACTCACCGGAACCGCACACCTGGCGGCCAGGCCCCTGGTCGTGAGCGTCACCCGGCTCGCCTGGCACAGCCCCACCCTGGCCATCCGGAATCAGGCCCCTTTTCAGGTCAGCCTTGCTCCCGGCTGGGAAATCTCTCCGGCCACGCTTAAGATCAACGGCGGCGCCGTGACCATCGCCGGCCGGGCCCGGGATCAAGAAGTCTCCGGCCATCTGGAAATCCGGGACCTCAACGCCGCCCTCCTGGCGCCCCTGGGCCTGCCCGCCTCGGGGAAGCTCAACGGCCGCCTGACCCTGGCCGGCCGGCCCCGGGCCCCCAGCCTCAATGGCCAAATCGCCCTGAGCGCCGGCAAGCTCAAGACCATTCCCATCCAGACCCTGACCACCTCCCTCAATTACCAGGATGGGCAGGCCCAGGTCTCCGGCTTCCTGGAAATCGGCCCCCTGCACTCCCGGCTGGTCTGGAACGGCTCGGTCCCGGTGAAAATTTCCCTGATCCCCTTCACCTGGTCCCTGGCCCGGGACGGCCTGGACCTACGCCTCCACAGCGAACGGGTCAACCTCTCCCTGCTGACCGCGGTCAGTAAAGCGGTGCAAACCGCCCAGGGCTCCCTGGACCTGGTGGTGGAGGCCCGGGGCAATCCCTACCAGCCCCAGGTTTCGGGGCATCTGCGCTGGCGCGCCGGCTCGGTGCAACTGCACGACGCGGGAACCCCCTACCGTTTGCTCCCCGGCGAGATTCGCCTCCAGGGGGACAAGATCGTCATTCCCGGCCTGGTTATCCAGAGCGACGGCACCCTCCGCCTGTCCGGCGAAATCGTCCTGGCCGGGCCCCCCCATGCCCAGGCCCGGGTCCAGGCGGATAATTTCCAGCTCTTGTACCGGGGGGGCAACGAGTTGTGGACCAACGGCTTCATCAACCTGCAAGGCCCCCTCTCCGCCCTGGTGGTCGAAGGCCACCTCCAGGTCCCCAAGGCCCAATTCCGGCCTGACTTCTTCCGCTCCAGCCTGGACCCGGACATCATCCTGGTGCCCCAGAAACCCAAGTCCAAAGCGGTCGCCGGCATGGCCCCGGCCATCTATCGGAACCTGCGCGCCGACGTCGCCATCGACTGCCCCGGCAATGCCTGGCTCATCGACCGCATGGGCAAAGTGGAACTGGCCGCCAACCTCAAGGCCACCAAAGCGGCGGGTCAGAAACTGGCCCTGGGTGGGAAAATCCGGTCCCTCCAGGGCTCCCTGCAAATCGAAGACCGGGCCTTTAAAGTGGTGCGGGCTTTTCTGACCCTGCCCGGCGTCCCCGGTAAACCCGTCCTGGTGGATGTCAAGGCCATCCATAAAATGGAGACCATTACCCTGGAACTCCTGGTCAGCGGCACCGTGACCAACCCCCAGATCCACATGGAAAGCCTGCCCCCGCTGCCCCCCGCCGACGTCCTCGCCTACCTGGTGTTCGGCGCCCCCGCCGCCACCCTGACCCGGGACCAGTACCTGGCCCTGGGGGCGCAGCAGTTGGGGGGTTTGGGAGGCGTCAGCACCCAAAAACTCAGCGAAATTTTGGGGTCCACCATTCCCTTCTTAAGTGGACTCAAGCTCAAAAGCGGCATGGTCAGCGGCCACCCCACGGTGGGGGTCGAGAAGGCAGTTACCAACAACGTCAGCGTTTACGTGGGACGCAATCTCGATCCGGAACGCGGCACCTATCAGCAGCAAGTGGGGCTGGAATACAAGTTCAACAAAAACATCAGTGTTGAGTCCCAGTTGGGCACCAGAAACTCCGGCGCCGACGTCTTCTTTAACTATGATTTTTAATCCGAGGTAAAAGGAAGCTAAAGGATGGTTTCTTTCTCGTTCCCAAGCTCCTGCTTGGGAACGCCATTTTCCGCCCAAGCTCTGCTTGGGCACATTTTCTCTGGTGGCACAGGCGCCTCGCCTGTGTTCAGGAAGCTAAAGGATGGTTTCCGGGAGGACCATCCAATCAACCGCCCATTGGTCGGCCTCCATCCGCCTCAGGCGCACCAGGCCGCCCATCTGCAAATTAATCACGCTTTTCTCTTTATCCCCACTGATGAGGATGGCGGCCAACCTGGCCAGATGGGGGAGATGTCCTACCAGCATGATATCCTCATCCATCTGGGCGATCCTGCCCGCCCAGATTTCAGGTTCATCAAGCGGCGCCAGACCCGAAGTCTCTGAGACCCCGGCCGGCGGCTTTAAATGCCATGCCAGGACATTGGCGGTGCTTCGGGCCCTGGCCTTGCCGCTATGCAATATCTGCTTAACCTCCACCTTAAGCCTTTTCACATAGTGGGCCACACTTTCAATGTCGATGCGGCCCCGTTCGGTGAGATCCCGTTCCGGGTCTTCTGCTACTTTCTTGGCCTCGGCATGCTGGACCAGATACAGGAACATAGAAAACCTCCTCCAGACCCATTAAATACCAGCCCGTAGCGGGAAAGCGAAGCGCATCCCGCCTTTAACCTTATTTTATCTCCAGGGCCGCGTATCATTTTTCTCCTTCACCCCTGCTTGACCTCTCCCGGCAAGCTCTCCACCACCTCTTCCAGCCCCGGGAACTCCCCCGGCCGCGCCGCCAGCCGCGCCCGCAGGCCCGCCACGGCCGTAGGGATATACCGGGCGAAATAATCCTTGCCCTTCACCTTGGTCAGGTAGGCATAGGCCCCTAAAATCTGCAGATTGCGGCACAGCGCCAGGTGGTAATACTGCTCTCGGAAAGCCGCCGGGTCCACGTCCAGTCTGGTTTTGAGGTGGTCCAGGTAATAGTCCAGGCATTCGGCCTGCCAGGCGGGGCTCAGGTTGACATACGGGTCGATGAGCAGCGCGGCCACATCATAGCCCAACGGCCCCAATCTGCCCCCCTGAAAATCGATGACCCGGAGGCGTCCCCCCGTGATGAACAGATTCCGCGATTGAAAATCCCGGTGGAGAAAATAATTGCCGCCCGGGGGCAAGGCCCCGTTGAGGAGACCCTCGAAATCCGGGGCCAGGTCTGCCATGGTGACCTGCAAACCCAGGTAATTATTCAAGAAGGCCCCGACGAAATAGCCGCACTCCCGCTCCCACAGAAAGGGCCGGTGCACCATCGGCGTGTCGAAACACCAGGAGGACTCGAAACCCTCCCTCCCCTTGACCTGCATGTCCACCAGGATGGTAAGGGCCTGGCGGTACCAGTGGCGGATCTGGCTCTCCTGGGGCTGCCGCGTGATGAACGCCTCCAGGCTGATGTCCCCCAGGTCCTCCAGGAGCATCCAGAACTCTTCCCGGCAATAGGTGTAAATCTCCGGCACCGGCACGCCCTGGGCCCGGAGGTGCCGGCCCACCAGGTAGTAGGAGTCGTTTTCGTTCACCTCCCCTCCCGGCGGGAAGGGATGGAACAGGAGCACCACGGTGGGAGACCCCAACAGGCGGTAGAAGCGCCGGTCGGAGCCGTCCCCCGCCAGGGTTTGGGGGGCGGCCAGGCTGACGCCCCGGGTTTTAGCCGCGGCCTCCAGCCGGGCCGTCCAAAGAGTTGCGCCCATGGGTGGCTAGGTCCCCTCGTAATCCACGGAGACGATCGATTCCCGCACGGTCAGCATGTATTTGACCACCTCCTGATGGACCGGGTGCTCCTGGTAAGCCTGCAAGTCCGCCAGGCTGTCGAACCTGGCCACCAGGGCCAGATCATAGGACCTCTCGCCGTGCAAGACATCCGCTCCCACTTCAAAATGGCGCAAAACAGGGATTTTGCCGCTCAGGCCCGCCAAAGCCGCCCGGGCCTTCTCAATGTTTTCCGGAGTGCGATCCTTCAGTTTAATCACCACGACATGGGTAATCATTGCGGTCCTCCTCCTTTGATAAGTTCAAGGTTCAAAGTTCAAGGTTCAAGGTTCAAGGTTCAAGGTTTAAGGTTTAAGGTTTAAGGTTTAAAGGGGCCCTTCGCCTTCACACCAGCACCTGCCCTTGTGCGCTCTCCACCACCTTTACCCCCGCGGCCACGATGCAATCCGCCAACTCCACCCCCGGCCCGACGACGGCCCGGTCCCAGACCACCGTATCGGTGAGTGATGCCCCCTCCCCTACCACCACCCCCGCCCCCAGGCAGACCCCGCCGCCAAACTCCACCCCGGCCCCGATCCTGGACCCAGAGCCCATCAGCGGGTCAGCCACTTCCCCGAAAATGCGCCTTAGCCCCGGCGCGGCCCCGGCCAGCAGCCGCCGGTGGGCCTCCAGATAATTCTCCGGCGTGCCCAGGTCCTGCCAAAAATGGCCGCGCATCGTGATATACGCCAGCCGCGCCCCCCCGGCCAGGGCCTCCCGCCAGGCCCGCACCAGGTCATAGGGCTGTCCCGGGTCTGGCAAATAGTGCATCATGCCGTCGTCCACCACCTGGACCCCGGTATAGGCCAGGGGTTTTGCCTGCGCCGCCCCCCCGGGCGGCGGCCCGCCGATGCTCACCACCGTATCGTCCGCCACCCAAACGTTGTTGTAAGGCGGGCAGTCATGGAGCACCAGGGTGCTCACCGCCCCCGCCCGGTGGGCCCGGTACGCCGCGGCCAGGTCCAGGTCCGTCAGGATATCGCCGTTGATGGCCAGAAACGGCCCGCCCCGCAAAACCTCCCCCAACTGCCGCAGGCCCCCGCCCGTCCCCAGAATCTCCGGCTCATGGCTGACGCTCAGATTAAAGCTCCAGGGCTGGCCCCGGAGAAAATCATGCACCCGGTCCACCAGGTGATGCGTGTTCACCGCCACCTGAAAGCAGTCCGCGGCCTCCAATTGGGCCAGCACCACCCCCAACAGGGGCCGGTTCAACACCGGCAGCAAGGGCTTGGGACAGATATCCGTCAGCGGCAGGAGCCGCGTCCCCAACCCCGCCGCCAACACGGCCGCTTTCAAAGGCGATTCTCCTGGTTATGGTTTTTGCGTGACAGTATGCAGGGTAAACCCCGCCCACCATTCATACTGCTCACTGCTTACTGTCCACTGTCTTGAAAAGTTGTTATAGGGCGGCCTGTGGCCGCCGCCATTCGGCTGACCTGAAAAGTTCTTGGTGGCACCGGTATCTTACCGGTGCGGGTGCACAGGTTGAAAACCTGTGCCACCAACGGGGGCTGGCACGGGAGGCCCGCCCCACCGGATTTTTCATGCCTTATGGGTGGACCGAAGGCCCATGAGGAACTGCTCACTGCTCACTGCTCACTCTATCTTGGCCCTCCCCCCAAAATCCCTATCACTCCCACTCCCCCAGCACCATCCGGCAATCCACGCACCAGCATTCTTGCGCGGTGGCGATCACCGGGTTCAGGTCCAGTTCCCGGATTTCCGGGTAATCCACGGACAGATGGGACAGTTTGGTCAGGGTCTCCGCCAGGGCCGGCAGGTTCACCCCGGCCTGGCCCCGGACCCCCCGCAGGATGGGATATATTTTCAGGGATTGCAGCATCTCCGCCGCCTGGTCCGGCGTGATCGGCGCCAGGGCCCGGGCCACGTCCTTGAGAACCTCCGTGTAAATCCCCCCGGCTCCGGCCACCAGCACCGGTCCGAACTGGGGGTCCCGCTTCAGGCCCAAAATGAGTTCGATCCCCTGGACCTGCTTCTGCACCAGGATGCCGTCCAGCAGGTCCGCGGGGGTGCTTTGGCGAAACCGCTCCACCAGGTCGCGGTAAGCTTGCCGCAGTTCGTCCTCGGCGGCCACGTTGAGGCGTACGCCCCCCCGGTCGGACTTGTGGAGCCAGGCCGGAGAGATGATTTTCAGCACCACCGGATAGCCCAATTCCCCGGCCGCAGCCGCGGCCGCGGCCTCGTCAGTAGCCAGAACCCCCGGAACCAGGGGGAAATCATAGGCCCGCAAAATCTCCTGGGCCGCCTCCCCCACCAGCACCTCCTCCGGCGGCAGGATGACCGGCCGGGCCGCGGCCGGCCCGGGCACCGTGAAATCCCGGGGCGGCGGGCCTTGCAGAAACTGTTGATAACGCCAGGTGGCCGCCAGACCCATGATGGCCTCATCCATGGAGTCGAAGCAGGCGACCCCGGGTTCCCCGGCCAGCTCCCGGATCTGGGCCTGCATCGCCTCTTCATCGCCATAGAACAGAATCGCCAGGGGTTTGTGCTCCGGGTTGTGTGCCTGGATCTCCCGCACCGCCCCGGGGATATCCAGGTCCGCGTGGTGGGGCGACACGAAGGCCGGGGCCAGCCCCAGGGCCGCATCCACCTTATCGTCCTGGAGCAGCCCCGTCAGGGAGCGCTGGAAAACCCCGGTGAAGGAGCCCGTGATCATGCCCAGAGGCCAGAGGTCCACCGGGTTGTTGAGCTGATGCCAGGCGACGCGCTCTTCTTCCATTTCCCGCAGGGCTTCGGGAAAGGGGGCCAGTTCCAGGCCGTAGTCCTCGCAGCAGTCCGCCGCGATGATCCCAAAGGCGCCGGTGGCGCTCACCACCCCCAGGCGCGGGCCCTGCATGGGGCGGTAATGCAGAAAGGCCCGGGACACGGCCAGCATCTCCACCACGTTGCGCACCCGGATGACCCCGGCCTGGGCCAGGGCCAGGTCCACCACCGTCTCTTCCCCCACCAGGGAGCCGGTGTGGGACATGGCGGCCTTGGCCCCCGCGGCGCTGCGCCCGGTTTTCAGGATGATGATGGGCTTGGTCCGGCCAATCCGGGCCGCGGCGGTGAGAAACCGCCGTCCCCGCTTGATGCCTTCCAGGTGGAGAACGATGATCCGGGTCTGGGGATCGTTCTCCAGATACTCCAGGACATCCACCGCGTCCACGTCGCCGGCGTTGCCGATATCAAAGGCCTTGCCCATCCGGCCGGTGAAGGACACGGCCCCCACCTGAAAGGCCCCGGACTGGGCCACCACGGTCAGGGGCGCCGGCGAGGCCTCCCGGGGGACGTCGATAAACGCGGTGGTGAAGCCGTAAAACGGGTTAATGAGGCCCATGGTGTTGGGCCCCACCACCCGGGCGCCGTGCTCGTGGGCCAGGCGCACCACCTCCTCCTGCAACTCCTTGCCCCGCTCGTCCGCGTCGGCAAACCCCTGGCTGATGACCACCAGCCGTTTGATGCCGTGCTCCACGCAGTCCCGCACCGCGGGCACCATGCGGTCCCGGCCCAGGGAAATAACCGCCAGGTCGGGAACCTCCGGCAGGTCGGCCACCCGGGGATACGTCTTGTACCCCTGGATTTCCGGCACCTTGGGGTGCACCAGAAAGATGCGCCCCGGATAGCCGTAGCTCAGGAGCATTTCCAGATTGTTATAGGCCCCGGGTCCGGTCTGCCGGGACGTGCCGATGAGAACCACCGAACGGGGCTCCAGGAACAGGTGCATAGAAACTCCTTAGTTAGAGTAAGCAGTAAGCCGTGAGCCGTGAGCAGGTAGGGTGGGCGTCCCGCCCGCCTCTTGTTAAGGAATTGAGGGAGGAGGCCAGGGGCGGCCAAGCCCCTCCCCCTCCCTCAAACACCCTCCCCCAACCCCTTACAGGGGGCTGGGAGGGGGCTTGGGGGAGGGTGGGGGAAGTGACTTCCCCCACCCTCCCCCAAATTTCATTTCTTATACCCGAACTTCCGCAAAATATCCTGGCGCCAGGCGCGGCCGGCGTCGCTTTCCACGCCCTTGGGGGACAGGCCGTCCACCACCCCCAGGATGCCCCGTCCCAGTTCGGTCTGGGCCAGGACGGCCTCCACGGGGTTGGCGGTGGCGCAGAAGATCCGGCAGACCTCCGGGCAGAGTTTGACCGCATTGAGCACGTTGATGGGAAAGGCGTCTTTCAGGAGGATGTTGAAGGTGTGGCCCGCGCCCAGCAGGAGCTGGTTTTCCGTGGCCGCGGCCTTAAGGTCCGTATCGTTGCCCTCCACCCGGATGAGGCAATCCCCGGAGGCCTCGGAAAATGCCAACCCGAACTTAATGCCGGGCACGGCCCCCACCAGGATTTCAAAGAGGTCTTCCACGGTTTTGATAAAATGGCTCTGGCCCAAAATGAGATTGGCCCCTTCGGGGATGGTGAGTTTTACCAGTTGCAATTCCATGGGCATACCTCGTTATTGGGGCCGGAATTCCTTCCCGGCGCTCTCTTTTTCTGCTATTATAATTACGATATGGATGGGGGACAAGCCTTGAAAAGATTTCGGGGGACAAAGGCAAAAAGGCGCACAGGCGAAGATCCCGCCAGGGCTTTCTCTCTTTCCGCCCTTTCCCCTTGCCACCTCTTCCCCCCTTTCCTCAAAAGTTTGGCCCTCCTGGCTGCCGTCTGGCTCCTGTGGGCGGCGCCGGCCGCCGCGGCCATCAAGATCGGCTTATATTTCCCCATGACCGGCTCGGCCGCGGCCATGGGCCAGATGGTCTGGGAAGGGGTCCAGGTGGCCCACAAGCTCCAGCCCCAGGTCTTGGGGCAGCCCGTCCGACTCGTCCTGGTGGACACCCGCAGCGACCGCATCGAAGCGGCCAACGCCGTCAGCCGCCTCATTGAGAAAGACCGGGTGGCGGCCATCATCGGCGAGGTGATCAGCAGCGACACCCTGGCCGGGGTGCCCATCGCCGAACGCGCCGGCATCCCCAACATCTCCCCCACCGCCACCAGCCCCCTGGTGACCCAAAACCGCAAGTACGCCTTCCGGGCCTGTTTTGTGGACAGCGTCCAGGGCCGGGTGGCGGCCCGTTTCGCCTATGAAAACCTCAAGGCCAGGCGGGTGGCGGTGCTCATCGACCAGGCCCAGGATTATTGCGTCGGCCTGGCCAAGTTTTTCATGGACGAATTCAAGCGCCGGGGCGGCCAGGTCGTGTCCGTCAGTTATATTCAGACCGGCGATCAGGATTTCAGCGCCCAGATTTCCGCCCTGAAGGAGGCCCATCCCGATCTGATCTATGCCCCCAATTACTATGCGGAAGACGCCCTCCTGGCCAAGCAACTGAAAGATTTGGGGGTCAATACCCCCGTCCTCACCGGCGACGGGGCCCAGGTGCCGGAACTCCTCAGCATCGGCGGGGCCGCGGTCAACGGCATGTACTTCACCGCCCACTTTCACCGCCGGGGGATTAACACCGAACTGGGGCGGAAGTTCATGCAGGCTTATGAGTCCACCTATAAGAAACCCCTGGACGCCTTTGCAGCCCTGGGCGCCGACGCCTATTTTCTCCTCACCGCGGCCATCAACCAGGCCGGCGTCACCAACGGCGCCCAGGTGGCCCAGGCCCTGGCCGCCACCCGGAATTTTCCCGGGGTCACCGGTATCATCGCCATGGGCCCCAACCACAACCCCATCAAAGGGGTGACCATCATCAAGGTGGAAAACGGCAAGTTCGTGTACCAGACGACGATTAATCC
>CAYNMI010000019.1:0-16850 GCA_964398095.1 uncultured Desulfobacca sp. | reverse complement strand
CCAGGCCGCCTTGCGGGCCAGGCCGGAGGACACGGCCTGGGTGAGTTCCCGGTCATAGAGGATGGGTTTGCCCGCAGCATCCTTGACGACGCCGGCAAAGGTCACCGGGCCGGATATCTGGCCCTTGAGGGCCGCACCGGGGCATCCCTGGGCGGCCACCGTCTTAAGGAGGGCGAAAAAGCCCCGGGCGTCCTGGGGCTCGAAGGCGAAGGGGGTTAGATCGCCGGACAGGATGGCCTCATAAAACCGGGCCAGGGCCTCATCCCGGGGCAGGTCCGGGTCCATGGCGACTACGCGGCCGGCTTCATCCACTTTCAGGCCGGGAAGTCCCCGGGCCGCCTGGGCCGTCATATCTTCGAGATAACTCAGTTGGACCATCTGGGGCCAGTAGGGTATTTGGGGCAAGGTCTCCAAAACCAGGGCCACGGTCGCTTGGGGGTCGGTGAAGGGCACCGAACCGATGCCGGTTGCGGCCAGGCCGGTCAAGCCGGACATAGTCTCCTCCAGGATAATTTGCTAAAAAGTATTATGTTTGCCGGACCATGTCAATAGCGGCCCGGAGGGGAGCAGGACCACCGGCGCGCCGGAATGAATCCGGGGATGGCGCTGGCCCCTGCCGGCGGCCAGGGGTGACCCCGGGGGGGCCGCGCGGCTGGCCGGAGCAGATGGGCGCGACACCCAGACTTGGGATTTTTGGGTCCCAGGGCGCTTTTTCGGACCCTTGGGCCGATTTTTTTTAATTTTTTAGCGTTTTTATGAGCAATTTTATTGCATCTGTCGGAATTTTCAGTCAATATTTTAGATAGAAGTCTTGTGGGGGGAGACATGACTTCACCGAGTGCGTCGGTTGATACCCGGAAGGTGGGGGGAGGCTACAAGCTTCTGACCGGGATTGCCATGACCCTGGTCCTGGGAATGGTTCTGGTGATCCTGTTCAACCACCGGGGCTTGTACAGGGTCTACCGCTTCCGCCAGGAGCGGCTCCGGCTGGAGCAGGAGAACGCCAGGCTGGCGGCGGAAAACGACCGGCTGGCCCGCACCATCGACCGCCTGCAACACGACCCGGTATTAATCCAGGATCGCATCCGGCAAGAACTCAATTTCGTCAAGAAAAACGACATCATTTTTCAGTTTCCGCCGGACAAGCCCGGCACGGCGTCGAAGTTGAGCGCCCCTGGTCATGGCGAGACGCCGCTGGCCCGGGGCAACACCATTTCTGCACTCAAAGTCGGGCAACCCCAGTTGGCCTCTGACTCTCCGGAAATGTCTGCGAAAAAGCGCGGCAGCCGCCGCCGGGAATGAATCATCGCCTGCGGCAGATGTCCGGGACCCGGCCGGGGACGAGCCTGATGGCGTCCCTTCAGGCCCCGGACCAGCTCGCGCCGCAACCGGGACCGGGGTCCGGCTTGCAGCAATCCACTTGCAGAGAACCGGGCAGGGCAGGGGTGCGTAGACGCCCCCGACGAGAACTGATTAAAGAAAGGTAGCAGACACATGTATGCAACGGCAGAATTCAAGAAGGGTTTGAAGGTCGAACTTGACGGCGTGCCTTATACGATCGTGGACTTCCAACACGTCAAGCCGGGGAAAGGCGGGGCCTTCGTGCGCACCAAGCTGAAGAGCCTGCTCACCGGCCGGGTGTTGGATCAGACGTTTCGTTCCGGGGAAAAAGTGAAGCGGCCGGATCTCATGGAACGGGAGATGCAGTATCTCTACCGGGAAGGGACCAGCTTCTGCATGATGGACAACGAGACCTTCGAGCAGATCATGCTCACCGAGGAGCAGGTGGGGGAAGCCCGTCTTTACCTGACGGAAAATCTGAACGTCAAGATCCTTTTTTTCAACCAACAGCCGGTGGCGGTAGAGGGACCCCTGTTCGTGGAACTGGAAGTGGCGCAAACCGAGCCCGGGGTGAAAGGCGACACCGCCGCGGGCGGCACCAAGCCCGCCACCCTGGAAAGCGGGGTGACCATCCAGGTGCCCTTGTTCATCAATGAGGGTGACCGGGTCAGGGTGGACACCCGCACCGGCACTTATATCGAGCGAGTCAAATAAGAGGGGCTCAGGCCAGCTTCACCAGAACCACGTAATGCTTCACCCCGAAGCGGCAGGCCTTGCGTTGATTGGATAAATAGATATCCACTTTTTTGTGCCAGCGAGGCGCCATGAGGTCTTGAAATTCAAAGACCCCCATGCCGTGGAGTAAGAGCCGGTCGCCATAATTCAGATTCAAGTTGCGTCTCAAATCCCGGCTCACCGCAATCATCCCGACCTTGACCCGGCGCCCGGAAGCAGTTATGCCGCGGCTGCCGGGACAATGGTGGTAAGCCGTCACCGTGACGATGGACATGGTGACGCACATGGTAGGTCGGGGACAAATCAGCACCCCCAGCCCCATAAGACAAATTATCACTAGCGCCATTTTTTTCATGGTGTATCCTCGTTTTAGGGTCTTAGGAACTTTGTGGATGTTTGGGGATTGCTAAAAAAGGAACCGCCAGAGAACTGCTAAGAGGCGCGGCCCCGGGATTGCTTCGATAGTTCTTGTGCGCCTGCGGTCTTGGGCGCCCGCCCTGGAGGACACGTTTCTCCAGGCATCCACGGCTACCCGACCTCAGGCTCCCATCCCCATCAATCCAATGGTGAAGTGCACTATCTTCGGCACACCCAAGTGGGCTTATCTGATTGCGGTAAGCTATATCCCACGGGAAAATGGCTGTCAAGGAAAAAATTAATAAATTATTATAACTAACTGGAATAGCAGTTAAAAAAAGAAATTACAGGTTGTTCATTATTTCGCAATGGTGACAGATAGAAGTTTTCAGGATTTATTATCAGAAAAGTGGGATTTTGATACAAAAATATGCCTAATTTACCACTCAAGTGGGATGATTTTAGCCAAACCCGGGTCATTGGGGAAAAGGCGCCAAGCAAGAGTAATTAAATAATAATAACAGATAGTTAAGCTCATTAAAATAATTCGCCGCTTGCCACTTTTCCCCGGCCAAGATGCGGCCCGCGCCCTATCCCCGGCTTTGCTATCGCCAGCTTGACCGAAAATCCCCCTTTACTAAAGGGGGACTTTAAGCCCCCCTTGGCAAAAGGGGGGTAGGGGGGATTTTCCATCCCCGGGGGTGAGACACTGGTGGTTCATGATTTTTAGCCTGCGCCGGCACAGGCGAGACGCCGGTGCCACCCGTGTGGCTGTGACTTGGTATAAGGAGATATTGGTTAGAGAGTACCCAAGGAGGCGGCCCTGAATGGGGGGCGCACCCGCGGGTGCGCCTTTGCCTTGCCGGGGGAATTTTTTGGCCGCAACCCGGCATCAGTCCCCGGAGGAAATTCCTGGGCGGGGAAGGGAAAGGGGAGATGGTGGCGCCGGCGAGCCAACCTCGGGTCGCCGGGGCGAGCCTTTCCCCGGGTCAGGCGGTGGGACCCGCAACCTGCGGGTGGCTCACACCCTTCAAGAGCCTCCGAAGCCGATACTGAGCTTGCCGCCCTCCACCAGGACCGGCACCTGACGGTTGCCCTGGGTGAGCCGCAGCATCTCTTCCAGGGCCTGGGCGTCCTCTTTGACATCCCGATAGATGACCGTCAATCCCTCTTTGGTTTTGGCCTCCCGGGCCCGCAGGGTGAAAGGTCAGGTCTTTTTGCCGAAGATGGTGATCTCCCGGGTCATGGTCCTCCTCCTGATCAGCCGCCCACGAAAAAGATCTTGACGCAGAGAAAATCCACCAGATTCAAAAAAACCAGGGGATTATCCGAGATGGTGTACTCAATCCCTTCAAACCGGGGACTCACCTTTTCCCGCACGTGCTGCATCACCTGGGCGGCAATCTGGGGATGATTCGGGCAGGCGAGCTTCAGAAAGTTCTGGAACACCGCGGCGTCCCGCAGGGTTAGGGCCTGGGTCTCCTGGCGCAACTTCACCCGCAGGGGTTTCAAGGCATCGTCGAAGAAATCGCCGATGTCCTCATATTTCTTTTTGATCCTGGCGAAACTCCACTGGCGCAAGGCCCGATACTGGGTGGCGGCTTCGCTTTGAAGATTGTCCGTGGTCAACATGATGATGTCGATGTTGGGGGTATTGGGGACGTTGGCCTCTATGTAAGCGACCTTCACGGACAATTCCGGGTACCTGGCGTTGGTCAGGATGAAATCGCGGCTAAACCGCCGCCCCGGCCGATCGTACCGGTTGGCCTCGGACACGACCCAGCCCGAGGTTTCCAACCCCTGGAACAGGCCGGCGGCCTTGGGCATCAGGCGGCGCAGTTCGGCAAAGGTGCTGGGGGAGACGTGGCTTTGGGGTGCATGATAGCCGCCCTCATTCTCCTCGGCTTCCGGGGGTTCCGGAGCCGGGGTGCTCTCCTGGAGTTCCTCACTTGGGGCCGGCGCCCCGGAGGTGGATTCAGACCCGGCGGGCGGCACGATTTGCTCCTGGATCGGCAGGGCGTTGGGATCAGGTTTTAAGCCCAGGATGAAAAACGTCTGTCCCGCCTGGCCTGGCCGGGTCTGTTGCCAGTAGACGTAGGGCTTGGCGGGAAAGAGGTCCAGGATGATACGCACCCCACCGCCGGGAGGGGCGGTTTCGGTGAGGACCTGCTGCACCAGCGACTCATCGCCCTCCAGGTGGCTGGGCAGCCGCCCGGCCGAGGCCCCGGGGAAATCCACCACCAGTTGCGGCTGGCCCGATGACACGTTGCGGCAGCTCACCAGGGGGGTTGCAGGCCGGTCCAGGACCACGGTGAGGAGGGTATTCTCCTTCACCTTGCTCAACCCGAGGGTGCGTATTTCCACCCTGCCGCCGGCCCCCCAGGCGGGCGGGGCGAGTAAAACCAGTAATAAGAGGGAAAAGACCAGACTGCGGCCCGGTTTAGCGGTGAAAATCTGTAGACAGTTAATGCCCTTGCCCTCCTTGCTCAACCTTCCTGAAGACCACACAGGAATTGGCGGGGCAGCCTTTGTGCCATTCACCGGTCATGTCGGCCGATAACATTTTGCCCCCGTCGCTGGGAGTAACAATGATGATGGCGCCGGTTTTGGTGTAAATCCAGACCTTTTTCTCATTGACCATCCAGGTGAACTCCACGGTTTTGCCCGCCAGGGTCCAGGTCCCCCGGCCGTCCTCCTGGAGGTTGAGATCAATGTAACCTTTCCCGGCGAAGGGCTCCATGGATTTATACGTCCCGGCGAAGGGGGTGCGAGACTCTCCACAGCCCCCCAAGACCAGCCCCGCCAGGATCAGCCCCAGGACCGCAGCCAACTTCAGAAAGTTTGTTTTCATATCTTTCTATCCCGCAGAATGAACCCTCCCCGATCCAATACCAGCAATCGATCGTAGAGGTAGATTTGGAGGCACATGAGCACCATCCCAACGTTCTTCGTAACTTTCAACCAGTTCACCGGTTCACCCACCTCGCCGACACACCCGCAGTTAATGGGCATATGATGCAAAATGGCATTGACCAGTCCCACAATGAATATGATGTTCATGGCGGCGATGAGCGTGGCCGCAGCCCGGGTGCGGATACCCAAGATGAGGAACAATCCCACCAGCAGTTCGGCCCACGGCAGGGCCAGGGCCCACAGGTTCACCCCAAAGGAGGGCATGATGCCGTAATCCACCACGTTCAAGGCAAAGACCGCCGGCCGCAGGATTTTGCTCAAGGCGAAGGAAATAAAGATCGCCCCCAGGAGCAGCCGGCAGAACACCGACAGGTATGGGCTGCGCCGGATGGGCGGAATCAGGAAAAGGAGGAAGATGCTCATCGGTATCCACTCAAGCATGCCCGGCACCCCCAGCGGCATGGTGGCCGCCGGCTTGGGCGGATGCTTGGTGATGGGAAAGACGCTGGCCCAATCCCGGTACTGTTTCATCACCACCACGTGCTTTAAACCCCGGCGGATTAGCATGCGGGCCAGATCTTCATCCATCCGCCGACTGATCGTGCCGCCGTAAACCACGAGGGTTTTGTCTTTATCTCCCGGCGTCTGATCCAGGGTGAACTGAAACATGGGGTACATCAGATCGAATAAGATCACCGGCAGATTCATGGCGCCTTTGATGTGGTCCTGGTCAAAGAAGGGGCTTTTCCTGGCATCCACGAAAACCGCCTTGTTCTGCCGGTATAATGCCAGGGCCTGGCCTATGGGAATCTCGGCAACGGCTGGTTGACCCCAATCGTGAATCAGGGGAATCTTGTTGTCGTTATAGATGTTGAAGATCAGAGCGAGAACGACGCTCAAACCGCACATGAGGACATAGTCGAACCAGGAGATCTGCCGCAGTTTGACCTGGTGCACCACTTCGGTCTCTAAGCGGGTGTCTCCGGCCACCAGCCAACTGGCCAACTGCTGGATGATGTGCCGGGCCAGTTGAGGATTCTGGTCCAGCAGGGTGTCGAATTCCACCTTGGAAACCTTGACGAGCCGGGAATCCTCCGTGGCTTCCACCGAGGCGCTGCGGGGTTGTCCGGTGACCAGGGCCACTTCTCCAAAGTAGCTCCCGGGGCCCAACTCGGTCAGATCGGTGCGAATCCGGTCGGCAGTCTCCCGGAAGACCCGGACCTTTCCGGATTGGATGACATAGAAAAATTCCGGGGCCTCCCCCTGACTCACAATGCGGGTGCCCGCGGGGAGGTTCACCTCTTGCCCGATATGATCGATTTTTAACTCGGTCTTCGCTTCTGTTCCTGGGGGTTTATCTGTTGCCGCCATATCGCTTTTCCTATGGGTTGAGATCTCTGGTTACCGGCCGATTTGCGAACCCTGACGGAAAACCCTAATTTTCTGTCTTATTACCACATGCTGGCCCAGATGTGAACTCCGGCTTCAGCTTTCGGTGGAAAATAATTTATCTTTATTTCCCGGGCGGGTTCCGGGCTCGGGCTGCTGCTCCCGGCAGTCAGAGCCCGGAGGGCCGCCAGGCTCAGTGGATTTATCAATTTGAGAATAATTTATCAAGGCTCCGGGGGCTTCTCTCAAGAAGAGAAATTCTCGGCCAGACCCAGGCGGAGGAAATTTAAACTGGGAAATATTACCTATCATATCAACAAGTTATAAAGCAGTTTTTTTTAAAGGTTTTTGGCAAGCCATTTGCATAACTTAAATGCAGTGTGATTTTTCACTAAGATGAGGAACTGATCTAACATGCGAACCATAACCTCCGCCTTTCCCTGGACCCAGGTGAAATGGCGAGCCAAAGAAACACCGCGCATACAGACCTTGGACTTGACCCTCAAGATCCTGGTCCCCATATTCTTATCGGCATGTCTCGTAATTGCTTTGAAAGTGGGCTCGCTCAACGGCTACCTGCACTTACTGAACAGCCAGAGCTACGCCTCTCCCGTGATGGCCTTAGGGTCAGCCTTTGCCGTGGTCTATCTGGCCTTTCAACTGGTGCGCACCGTGCTCTGGTTGCGGTACAAATCTTATCCCGTCCCCCCGGGTCCGTTGCCCCGGGTCAGCGTCATCATCCCGGCCTACAACGAGGGGGCCATGGTGGAGAAGGCCATCCACGCGGTGGCGGCCTCCGACTACCCCGCCGACCGGCTGGAGATCATCTGCATCGACGACGGCTCCAAGGACGACACCTGGTTTTACATTGACCGGGCCCGGAAACGCTATCCCAAACTCATTAAGGCCATCCGTTTCCCCAAGAACCGGGGCAAGAAAGAGGGGTTGTACGCCGGCTTCACCCGGGGCAAGGGCGAGTTCTTCGTCACCATCGACTCGGACAGCGTGGTTTCCCCGGATACCGTGAAGCAGGCCATCGCCCCCATGCTCAACGAGCCCCAAATCGGGGCGGTGGCGGGCAACGTCAAGGTCTATAACCGGGTCCGCAGCCTCATGGCCCGGATGCTGGCGGTGCGCTTCGTGCTGGCCTTCGACTTTCTCCGGGCCTCCCAGTCCATGTACGGCTGCGTCACCTGCACCCCCGGGGCCCTGTCCGCCTACCGGGCCGCGGCCCTCAAACCTATCCTGAAGCAATGGCGCCTCCAGACCTTCATGGGCCAGCCCGCCAATATCGGCGAAGACCGGGCCCTGACCAACTATGTCCTGCGTCAGGGCTACTATACCTCCTATCAGCGCAACGCCATCGTGCACACCAAGGTGCCCGAAACCTACCGGGGCCTGTGCCGCATGTACCTGCGCTGGGACCGCAGCAATTTCCGGGAAAACTGGGTGCAGCTCAAGTTCATCTTCACCCGCTACCGGGCCAAACACCGGCTGCTGCCCATCATCGATTTTTTTATCACCCAGATCGAATTCCCCTTGACCTATTTTTTCATCGGACTGATGGTGGGCTCCTTTTTCCTGGCTCCCATCGCCGCGCTGAAATTTTTCACCGGCCTGGGAGTCGTCACCCTGGTCTATATGTACTACTACTTTCACCATGAACGGGACATGGAGTTCGTCTACGGCATCATTTACTCTTATTTCGCCTTTTTCTTCCTGTACTGGATTCAGCCTTACGCCTTCATTACCGTGAGGAACGACCGCTGGCTCACGCGCTGAGGCGCGTATAATATATAAGGTAATAGGTTTGGCGATGCGGGCGCCCCAGCTTGGCTGGGGCGCCCCATTTTTTTTGAGAGAACGGCCGGGTCGGCCCGGTGCCTGAGCCGGCGGCCGCCGGCGGCCAGGGGGAGCAACGCTCCACCGGGGCGGAATTGAGACAATCGGTCAGGGGAAGCGCGACCGGCCACAAGCCCCCGTCATCCCGGCCGCGAGGCGCCGGGCCCAAAACCGGGCTCAGGCTTAATAGCTGACCGCAACATTGGGGCCGGAGGCCGGGCGCAGCCCTCCGGTCATGTAGTTAGCCAGGGCCTGGCGCACCGTGCCCTGGGCATTGAGGACCACCTGGATGCCGGCGGCCTGCAAGGTCTGAAAGGCTTTGGGGCCGCACCTGCCGGTCAGGACCGTGCGGATATTTTGCCGGACCAGGCGGTTGGCCGCCATGATCCCGATCCCCTGGGTGGCGGAGAGGGTTGCCAAATTATCCCAGGCCTCCCATTCCAGGGTGTCCGGGTCAATCAAGATAAAGAACCGGGCCCGGCCAAACAGGGGCCCCACTTTCGCTTCCAAACTCTTGCCGTTGGCACTCACCGCCAAAGTTTTCATAAGACCTCCGCTCGTAGGACATCCCTGGTTATTCAAAGGTATGGTTGGTGGGCGCCGCATTACCGCGATTGGGCCTTTACCCCCAGCGGAGCAAGTCATATGCCAGGATCAAGCCCCCAGACGGGCATAAGCCCGGGGGCGGCGGGGTTGTCCGGCAGGGGGATAGGCGGACCGGCGGCCAGGCAAAGGTCAAAATTATCAATTGAGGCGCATAAAATTTCTTGACATCAGTTCGAAAATTTAGGTAATGTGAATTTAATACGACCCCTGTTGTCCAATTTCACTACAAGCAGACCATTTTTATGCGGTTCTCTCAGATTGAATAAATCCCCGATGAATTTTTTTGAATCATAAGTGAGGGAAGCAGGCATGCCTCAGAAAAGCAACGGAGTTTTTTTCAGAATAATCGACAGCATTACCGATCCCCTGGCCATTTACGATCAGCACTATCGCATCAACCTGGTAAATCAGGCCATAGTCCAGCTCTATAAGCTGCCGGCCCGGGAGGTCATCGGCAAGCACTGCTATGAGGTCTTTCACCAACGCCGCGCCGTGTGCGAAAACTGCCATGTCCGGGAAGTCTTTCGCACCGGGGAAACTCACCGGCGGGAAACCATCGTGGGCCTGCCGGACGGCCGGCAGCGCCATTTTGTCATCCACTGCTATCCCGTGCGGGATGATACCGGTAAGATCGTGCGGGCCATCGAGCATGGCCGGGACGTGACGGAACGCCGGAGTCTGGAACAGCAGCTGCGGGTCTCGGAGGAACGCTACCGCACCCTGGTGGAGCATGCCCAGGAAGGAATTTTCATGGTGGATGGCGGTCAGGCCCACCTGACCTTCGCCAATAAATGTATGGGAGAGATGTTGGGTTATGCTCCAGAGGCCATTCTGGGGCGATCCATGTTCGAGTTCATGGATGAGGAGGCCGCCGTGTTGGCCCGGGCCGAATTGGAGCAGCGCCGCCAGGGGGTGGCCGGTGTTTACGAATTAACCCTCAAGCGGCAGGACGGCTCTGATCTGGTGGGTCTGATTTCCGCCGCCCCCTTGAAGGTCAACAATACTGTTCTGGGGTCGGTGGGGATCATCACCGACATCACCCGGCGCAAACAGGTGGAGGCGGAACTCCAGGCGGCCAAAGCATTCAACGACAAGGTCATCAACGGGATCACCGACCACCTGACGGTCATCGATCCCCGGACCTACCATATTGTCCAGGCTAACAATTCCTTTCTGGCCCGGGTGGGGCTGGCCCCCGAAATGGTCTTGGGAAAACCGTGTTTTGAGATTATATTCGGGAAAAACCGCCCATGCCCGGAGGATGGCTCCACGTGTCCGCTCCAGGAGACGTTCAGGCTCAAACAAGGAGTCGTGGGGGAACGGGGATATCCGGATGCCCAAGGCCAGGAGCACATCCTGCGGGTGGCCACCTATCCGCTCTTCGACAGCCAGGGCGACGTGGACCTGATCATCCGCCTGGAGACCGATATCACCGATAAGCGCCAGACCGAGGAAGCCCTGGCCTTCCGCTCCCGGGAACTGCAGCGGACCCAATATCAACTGGAAACGCTCTTCGAGATGTCCCGGCAGGTGAGTTCCAAGGATTCTTTAGGGGAACTGATTGATTCTTTGCAGGACATCACCCAGGAGATCTTTCCGGAGTCCGACTCTCTCTTTCTCATCCTGGATGCCAGCCGGGATCAATTCCTGCCGTTCAGGGAGTGTGCGGCCGGGGTAACCGAGCCGGTGGGGCGCTTTTTGCAGCGCTTGGAGCAGGCGGGAGCGATGGAGAAGTTTATCCAGTACCTGCGGGAGGCCAAGGACCCGCACGTCATCACTATGGCGGAGGGCCACAAACTGCCCCCGTTCCTGGAGAGCATCCTGAGACCCTACCACAGTTGGTTTGGCCTGCCCATCTTTGTCCAACAGGAGTGCATCGGCTTTTTCTTTCTGGGTTCCCCCACCTTTCGGGAATATAAGCAGGAAGACCTCCACTTTTTGCACGCCCTTTTTGCCCAGATTGCGGGATATATCCGTCACCTGGTGATGCATGAAGTCGAGATGAATCATTCCCGCCAGCAGGAGACCGAAAAGACCTGCCACGGCGGCATTATCGGCAAAAGCAAGAAGATGTACGAGATCTACGAGCTCATCGACCTGATCTCCAAATCCGACGCCACGGTGCTCATCACCGGGGAAAACGGCACCGGCAAAGAGTTGGTGGCCAAGGCGATCCACCAGCAGAGCCATCGTCACCGGGGACCTTTTATCGTGGCCAACTGCTCCGCCTATTCCCCCACCTTGCTGGAAAGCGAGCTGTTTGGGCACGAACGGGGCGCCTTCACCGGGGCCATCCGGCAGCGCAAGGGCCGGATCGAGCGGTCGCATGGGGGTACGCTGTTTCTGGATGAAATCGGGGATATTTCTCCGGCCACCCAGGTTTTGCTGCTGCGGTTCTTACAAGACCACTGTTTTGAGCGGGTGGGGGGGGAGAGGCCCATCGAGGCGGATGTCCGGGTCCTGGCCGCCACGAACCGGGATCTCCGGCGCCTGGTGGAGGCGGGCGGCTTCCGGGACGACCTCTATTACCGCCTCAATGTGATTTCCATTCATTTGCCCCTGCTCCGGGAGCGCAAGGAAGACATCCCCCTGCTGGCGGTCCATTTTCTCAAGAAATATAATCTGAAAGAGGGCAAGCACGTGATCACCTTCGGGGCCGACGCCATGGAGTCGCTCATGGATTACGACTGGCCGGGCAATGTCCGGCAATTGGAAAACGCGGTGAGCCATGCCCTCATCCTGGCCCAGGGGGATGTGATCCGGCGGCGCCATCTGCCGCGCTTTCTCCGGGAATCCGAGAGCACCTCAGTGTCCACCTCCCTGGCAGAAAACGAACGCCACCTGATTTTGCGGGTGTTGCAGGAGTCTAATTGGAATAAACATGATGCCGCCAAACGTTTGCAGGTGAGCCGCAGCACGCTCTATAGCAAGATTCGCCGCTATGGCCTGGAAAGAAATTGGAAGGGGTCATTTTCTATACATACATAAAATACCAAAGATATCAGTCATATAAAAAAATCAAAGTCAGATATAATACATTTAAAAAAGGCCTTTAATTCGTTTAAAGCCGTAACTAATTGGAGTTACGGCTTTTTTAATTATGGCAAGAATCTTGTATTACCCTAGGGTTACAGAAGTGGGGTCATTCTTTGTAGTTCGGCTCTCCGGAGCCGCCACAGGTCGAATCCAATCGAACCTATTGATCACAATTAGTAATGAACCAGAAAGGAGGTGGTACGGACAAGGTGAAGGCGCCTCCAGGAAGAGGCGTTTGTCTCCGCCCCCCAGAGGATTACCGGGGAGCGGCTGAAGGCGCGTCCGCAGGCCAGGGAGTGGCCTGGGCCAGGATTAGTTAGTTTGTAAGTGTTTTGGTAATTCGGAGAACCTTCGTGTTCAAGCGGATTAAATCATGGTTTACGTCGTCCAAGTCTCTGAAGAATAAGATGGGAGGTCTTAGCATGGCGGAAAAACGCGAAATTGAAATCAAAAGTCGGGCCGACACCATGGATTTGATGAATCCCGACATCCGGCCCTGGCCGGTAACGCCACCGCCCGATGCCGAATGGGTGATGGCCAACACCTACGCCAAACGTAAGGCGGAGGATTTTGGTAAGTGGTGCGAGGACAACCTCAGGTACGAGTATTCCTTCGCCAAACCTGAAGCCCTCCAGGGTTTCAAGTTTTTATGCACCGGCTTATGGCGCTTGGGCAACAAGTTCTGCGCCGCGCTGCTGTGCGAGGCCGGCGCCGAAGTCATCAACATCGAGCCCCCCGGAGGCGATCCCCTGCGGCAGCTCACCCCCTTCGGGCGGGAAGAGTACATGCTGGCAGATAAGTTCACCGGGGAAAAATGCGGTCTGGACTTCCTGCATGAGATGCGGGGGCAAAAGTCCGTTACCTTGAACCTGGAAAGCGATGAAGGCCGCGCCATTTATAAGACCCTGGCCGGTCAGGTGGATGCCATTATTGACGAGATGCCCCCGGGCTACATGGACAGCCTGGGTCTGGGTTACCGCAACCTGGCTAAGATGTACCCCCGCCTGGTTTATTGCAACATGGCGGTGCGGGGCACTTGGGGGGCGTTTAAAGACAAGGTCTCCAAGTTTGGGCAGTGGACCCTGGAGCCTTTCGGCGGCTGCGCCAACTCCTTTGTCCACAACACCGGCTTTCCCCAGGACCAGTGCCCCCGGGGCAAGGGCGGCGACCCCTGCCGCTCCGGCGTCTGGTTTGCCGACTATGCAGCCGGAGAACAGGCGGCCAACACCATTCTGGCGGCCCTGTACTGGCGGGATGAGTTCAGCGGCGAGGGCCAGTTCTGCGAGGTCACCGGGGCCGAGGCCCAGATGGACATCCTGGACTTCGACATCGGCTGGTATGGCTTCAACGGTTCCATCAAGGCCCGCACCGGCGCCTGGGACCCCAACCTGAACCAGTATGAGTGGAACCCCTGCCGGGACGGCTACATGATGATCGGCGGCCAGACTGACCGCCTGTGGTACCGCATCGGCATGTGCATCGAGCGGGACTTCCCGCAGTTCGGGCGGCTGATCCACGAAGATCCCATCCTCAAAGAGATGGGGGCCCGGAACGCCCTGGCCATGTTGATCAAGACCTACACCGTGACTACCCGCTGGCTCCGGGACATCAACCGCATCGAGGCGGAAACGAAGTTGATGGAATACGAAATTGCCGCCGGACCCATTCTGTTTATTGATGAGGTGTCCGAATTCCCGCACTTCAAATACCGCCCCTGGGTGTGCACCATTGATACCGACCATTATGGGACCGTATTGTTCTCGGTGTCGCCCAACGCCTACCAGATGCGCACCCCGCACCGGGTCAAGGTGCTGGGCCGCCCCTTGGGATTTGACACCTATGAGGTCATGCAGAAATACTGCGGTATCGGGCAGACCAAGGTCAATTTGCTCAAGGAGAAGGGGGTAATATAATGAAGGAATGGAGAAAGCAATACAGCAACCTGATCGAGGCGCCCCTGGAGGAGCAGCATGGTCCGAAGAGCCGGGAAGAACTCGATGAGATGAAGATGCCCTACGAGGATTACTGCCGGGCCATCTTTGCCCCGGGCCATGAGATGGGTAAACCCGAGGCTCTGAAAGGCATCCGGTGGATGAGCACCACTATGTATATCTTCACCCCCCATTCCGTAGCCAACCTGGCGGAGCTGGGGGCCGAAGTCTACAAGTTCGAAATGCCGCGCATGGGCGACCCCATGAAACACACCTCGCCCTTCAACGAGGCCTACCTCTATCCCCTGCACGACACCCGGCCTGTGACCGGCACGGGGTTCGGCTTCCTGAACGCCAACCCCAATGAGTACTACGTCAGCATGGACTACCACCTGCCGGAGATGAAGGAAGCCTTCTACCGCATCATCAAGATGTCCGACGGCCTCACCGAGTGCTACCGGCCCGGGACCTTTGACCGCTGGAAACAGAGCTATCGCTACGTCCAGGAACTCAACCCCCGGTTCATCTACGTCTGGGGCGGCGGTTTCGGTTACGGCCCCAAATGCTTCGGCGGTTCCTACGACATCCTGGGGCAGGCCCACGCCGGGTTGGCCTCGGTCACCGGCCATCATGAGTTTATGGGCGGCCACTGCACCAAGCACTCCAACTGGTGCATTGACTGGTACTCCGGCACCCAGATCACCTTCGGCATCCTGGCGGCCCTGCACTGGCGTCGTAAGACGGGGCTGGGCACCATGATCGAGTTCTCCCAGGTGCAGGCCGCGACCCGCTGCCTGGGGCACACCGCCCCGATGTACGGCCGCTTCGGCATCGTGCGTCAGCGCTGGGGCAACTGGGACACCCAGCTCTGCGTCCACGGCATCATCCTCTGCGGCAAGTCCGACTTCCCGGACGCCATCAACCCGCAGGACCGGTTGGAGGCTCGCTACACCATGGTCTCCGCCTTCCAGGACGCCGACTTCAAGGCCCTGTGTGACGTCATCAAGAAACCCGACATGTACAGTAAGTACATGAAACATAAAGACCGGGTAGAGGGCGAGGCCCAGGTGGACATCTACGCCCAGTTAGAGGATTGGGCCAAGGACAAGAGCCGGAGCGAAGTGGTGCGGATCCTGCAAGGTGAAGGCCTGCTGTGCGAGCCGGTGATGAATGACCGGGAGGTCTATGAGAACGAGCATTACCGGGTGCGGGGCACCGTGCGTTGGATGGATGACCCCCTGTTCGGCGATGTATTGCAGCATGGGACCTACTCTGCCGGGCTGTTGTCCAAGACCCCCAGAAGACTCTATTGGATCTGGCGGCCGGTGGGAGCCGACAACGTCAAGTTCTATCATGAGCTGCTGGGCTATCCCATTTCCAAGGTCCAAGAATGGTACGACAAGGCCTGGATCTAAGAGGAGGAGAGCGCTGTGTGTGATATCATCTGGTGCAAAAAAGACGTAGACGGCAAGCCCTGCAACACGGTGAACTACCTGGACCCCTACTGCTTCTGGAACTGGAAGGGGACGGTCAACTGCGCCAACTGCGGCACGGTGTACGCCATCCACATGATCCAGGGGCACATGTATTCGGGCCCTGATGAACAGCCGGCGGGAACCAAGCCGGACACCATGCCCCTTTATGCGGACAAGCCGTTGGAAGGCTATATTAATTTCCCCATGGGGACCGAAGGCCGCACCCGGCCCTTTGAATGTCTGCCCCGGCACATTTACCTGGGCGTGCCCGACATGGTGAAGTTCAGCATCCGGGGCCGCCCGGTCCGGGGTTGGCGTCCGCAGCCGAAGTCCGCGGGCATCGCCGGACAGTTCCCCTACAACTGGGATATGAAAAATCTGTCTCCGGATGTCTGGGCCGAATATCAGGAAAAGCTCGCCAAGGGCGAAGTCAAAGACTGGTAACCGGGACCCGGTGAATAAAGAAAAGGAGTGACACATGATTGAAGCGAAAGGGCTGACGCCGCGTCAATTCCTGGACAAGGTCCTGGAGCCGGAAAAGGAAAGCGATCATATTTGCTGGAACTGCGAGTTTCTGAAACCGGTGATCAAAGGCTCCAGTTTTCCCCCGGCAGACATCATCGGCTGGTGCATGAAGGTTCACTGGCCCTATTACTGGTGCGTGGCAGACTTTAACGTGGTCAAAAAATGCTACGCCTTTAAACAGAAAGCCTAATATGGAAGAGAACGTCCGTCAGGAACTCGAAGCGATGGAAGCGATGGTGCTCAACTGGAAGCGGAACTATCTGGAATATGCCACCGCGGAGGGCAATAATGACTTCCTGGTGGAGGAATTCCATGAGGAGATCACCACGTATATGTCTCCGTATCTCCGCAGGTTGTTCCAGTGCGAGCATCTCACTCAACCGGAGGCGGAAGAGTTCCTTAGCGCCTGTTACGGTCAGGTGGATGAGCTCCGGGCCCAGATCCGGGAAGTGGAGACGCCACCGGCATAACCAGGAATATGGCAAAAGGTTGTGCAACAGACCCAGGACGTTTGGCGGCAATCACCCCGATTGCCCTGAGGGGCAACAGGGTGGAGACCGCCAGGCGCAGCAACCTATATCGGCACCTTTTAAGAAAAGGAGAGTGAGCATGCCAGCAAGAGCCCGCGTTGGTGTCTGCGGATTCGACCCCATGCTCGTCAGGGGCTATGTCAAGACCGGGTTTCGCGCCCTGTGGTGGC
>CAYNMI010000018.1:0-16986 GCA_964398095.1 uncultured Desulfobacca sp. | reverse complement strand
ACAACCAGACCGCGGTGACCATCCATGTGCTCCAGGGCGAGCGGGATATGGCCGGAGATAACAAGACCCTGGGGCGGTTCGAGCTGTTCGGCATTCCGCCGGCGCCCCGGGGTATCCCCCAGGTGGATGTCACCTTCGACATCGACGCCAACGGCATCGTCCAAGTCTCCGCCAAGGATATGGGCACCGGCAAGGAACAGTCCATCCGCATCACCGCGTCCAGTGGTCTTTCCGAGGATGAGATCAAGAACCTCATCAAGGATGCCGAACTCAATGCCGCGGAAGACCACAAGAAGCGGGAATTGATCGAGGCCCGCAACCAGGCCGATACCTTGATCTACACCACCGAGAAGACCCTGTCCGAGATGGGGGACAAGGTGGACGCGGCCACCAAGTCGGACATCGAAAGCCACATCGCCAGCCTCAAGACCGTCATGGAAGGTTCCGACCAGGAGGCCATCAAGCAGAAGAGCGAGGAGCTGATGAAGGCCTCCCACAAACTGGCGGAACAGATGTACGCCAAAACCGGCGCCGCGGGCGGCCCGGGCGAAGGCCCGGGGGCCGGCCCCGGGGCGGGGGCGGCGCACGAAGAGAAGGCCAAGAAACCCGAAGAAGAAGTGGTGGAGGCCGAGTTCGAAGAAGTGAAATGAGTCCGGCGCAGTCCGGGGCAGGACCTGCAACCCTGACCCGGACCGGCCGTTACCTTCCATATTACCCTGCCCCGGAGCCCGGCGACTGTGAGCCTTCCCCGGATCAGGGGATAACCGGTGGGGGAGGGAGCGGGGGCTTGGGGCTCCCGGTCTCTCCCCCCTTTACCATGGACCCTCACGTGCGGAAGTCACTGTTATGGTACGAAAGCTCGCTGTCCTGTGCCTGGTAATCGCCCTGCTGCCGGCCTGCGCCACCATGGCGCCCCCCTTGAGTTCCGAGGCTCCGGCCCCTCATGCCAAAATAACCGCCGCCACCCTGTTTCAGAAGGCTGAAGTCAGTTACCAGCACCAGGCCTATCGGCGGGCGTATCAGCTCTATAACGAGTACGTGCTGCGCTATCCCCAGGGGTCCCGGGCGATGGATGCCCGCCTCCGGGCCGCGGAGCTTGCCGGCCTGATGGGGGACTGGCAGGAGAGTCTGCGCCGCTACCAGAGTATTTTAGCCCGCCAGCCGGCGCCGGGGGTCTCCCGGAAGGCGCGGTACGGCGTGGGTTGGGCCTCCTTTAAGCTGGGCGAGTATCAGCAAGCTTCCCAGGTCTTGAACAACCTCACCGCCGAGGACCTGCCCCGGTCCCTGTGGTTCTCCACCCAGGCCCTGCTGGCCGAAATCGCCTTGAAACAGGGCCGGGTGGACCAGGCCTTCAACCGCCTGCGTCTGGCGGCCCAGGATTTGGCCTCCGGCGACCCGGAATGGTTTGGGGACCTGAAGACCCGTCTCCTGGAGCAGGCCACCGTCCCGGAACTGGAGCAATTGGCCGCCCTCTATCGGGAAAATCCTCTGAGCGCGGCCCTGCTCCTGCGCCTGACCCGCCTGGCCCAGGATTCCGGCAAACCCGAGGAAGCCGTTAAGTGGGTGGATACCCTCAAAGAGCGTTTTCCCAACAGCCCGGAGGCCGCGGACGCTGAGCGCCTCCTGGCCGGGGGCAAAATGGTCTTGGGCTGCCTCCTGCCTCTGAGCGGCCGGTTGAGCACCATCGGTTTTCGGGTGCAGCGGGGCATGGAACTGGGGGCCAAGGGGGCCCCGGTGACCCTGTTCTTTCGGGACACCCGCACGGACCCGGCGACTGCGGCCGGCCTCACCCGGGACCTGGCCCAGGATCAGAGCGTCCTGGCCATCCTGGGACCCCTGTCGTCGTCCGCGGCTCAGAATGCGGCGGATGCCGCCCAGCAGTCGTCCATCCCCCTCATCGCCCTGTCCCAGAAGGATGGCCTGACCCAGACGGGCGACTGGATCTTTCAGGCCTTCCTGACGCCCAGTCAGCAGGTGCGGGCCCTGGTGCGCCAGGCGTTGAGTATGGGGATCAAGCGCTTCGCCATTTTTTACCCCGATTCCTTTTACGGGCGCGCCTTCCAGCAAAGTTTTCAGGACGAGGTGACGGCCCAGGGGGGTGAGCTGGAAGCCCAGATTTACTTCAGCCCCGGCACCCAGGATTTCGGGCCAACCATGGCCACCCTGGCCAAGAGTCTCAAGCCCCAGGCGCCAGGGACGCCGGGAGGCCTGGCCCTGTTCATCCCCGACGACGCCGCCACCGTGGCCGCCATCGCCGGGGCCCTGTCCGGGACCCCTCTCAAAGGCGCTCAATTGCTGGGCACCAATCTCTTGAATAACCTCAACATGCCCGAGGACCAGAAGAAGGCCTTGCAGGGGATCATCTTTCCTGGCGCCTTTTTTGCCGGGGACCCCAACCCCGACGTGCAGAAATTCATTGCCGCCTACAAGCAAAAGTACGGGGAAGAACCGGACTACCTGGCGGCCCAGGGTTACGTGGTGATGCGGGTGATGGCCCGGATGGCGGAGTTGCGCCAGGCTGTGAGCCGGACGGCGCTGCGCCAGCAGTTGCTGACCCTCAAGAGCCTGCCGAACCTTCCCTGGTTTCAGGGGTTCAACGCCCAGCGGCAAGAAGACGCGGCGTTATATCTTCTCACCATGGCGGATGGGTCCATCCAGATCGTGCCGCCGGCCTCCGGGAGCGTGCCCAGCCAATGATTACCCGGGTCCAGGGCTTCCTGGTGGGCCATGCCAATGATTTCGAGAATGTGACCGGCTGCACCGTCATCCTCTGTCCTCCCGGGACCATCGGGAGCGCGGATATTCGGGGTTCCGCGGCCGGCACCCGCCAGATGGACGCCCTGGTGGGCCTCCACGTGGTGGACGAGGTGCACGGCGTTTGCGTCGCCGGGGGCAGCGCCTTTGGGCTGGAGGCCGCGGGGGGCGTGATGACCTACCTGGAAGAACGGGGCCGGGGGTTCGATGTGGGCATTACCCGGGTGCCCATCGTGCCCGCGGCGGTGATCTATGATCTGGCGGTGGGCAATTACCGGCGGCGTCCCGACAAGGCCATGGGTTTTGCGGCCTGCCAGGCCGCCCAGGGCCAACCCCAGGGGGACGGCAGCGTGGGCGCCGGCGTGGGGGCCACCGTGGGCAAGCTGTTGGGAATCCAGCAGGCCACCAAGGGGGGCCTGGGCACCAGTTTCCTCTCCGGCCATCAGGGCCTGGAGGTGGGGGCCCTGGCGGTGGTCAACGCCTTTGGCGACGTGGTGGACCCGGGGACCGGGACCATCCTGGCCGGGGCGCGCCGGGACAAAGACAGCCATGAGTTTGTGGACACCGCGGCCCTGCTGCGCCAGGGCTTCGTGCGGCGCAAGTTCGGCGAGCTCAACACCACCATCGGGGTGGTGGCCACCAATGCGCGCTTCAGCCGGGAACAGGCCCAGAAGGTGGCCCAGATGGGCCACAATGCCCTGGCCCGGACCATCCGCCCGGTCCACACCCTGTTTGACGGCGACCTGGTCTTTGTCCTGGCGCAGCCCCAGGTGGAGGCGGACCTGCATCACGTAGGGCTGCTGGCGGAAGCCGCCCTGGAGCAGGCCATCCTGGGCGCGGTCAAGAGCGCTATCAGCCTGGGAGGCCTGCCGAGCTATCAGGATATGCATCCGGCCGGGGATTAGGCCGGGAACTCTCTCCGGCTCAATCTGGCCGCGGCCTCAACTCCGTTGGCTAATCTCTTAAGCCTCCTCATTTTTTGACGAAATCCAAAAATCGAAGGCACTTTTATGTCCCATAAATCTGGAAAAATCGACCTAGACCTCATCGTCTTTGACCTGGACGGCACCCTGGCCGATACCCTGCCGGATTTGACCGCGGCCGCCAACTTTGCCTGCCACCGTCTGGGGCTGCCGGAACACGTCCCCTCGACGATTCGCCAGATGATCGGCGGCGGGGAACGTAAATTGATCGAGCGGCTGGTGGGGCCGGCGCATCAGGACAAAGTGGATGAGTGCCTGCAACTCTATCTGGACCACTACACCCGGCACAACGGGGAATTGAGCCTGGTTTATCCCGGGGTGGTGGGGACCCTCCAGCGACTGCAAGGGAAACGGCTGGCGGTCCTGTCCAATAAACTCTGGCGCTTAACCCAACAGGCCCTGGACGCCATGGGCCTCGCCCGATTTTTTGTGGCCATCCGGGGGGGCGCCGCCAATCTCCCCCTGAAGCCCGCTCCTGACCAACTCCTGGCCCTGACCGCCGACCTGGGGATGGGACCCTCCCGCACCCTGATGGTGGGGGATAAGCCCGCGGACATCCAGGCAGGACGCGGAGCAGGGGCCTTCACCGCGGCCGTCACCTATGGCTATGGGGATTTGGACTCCCTGACTGCGGCGTCGCCGGATTTTCTGATCCAGCGTTTTTCCCAGCTCCCGGAGATAGTGGGCGTCTGAGGCGGCGGGCCGGGGAGGCGCCTCCGGCCGGGGGGCGGCCGCACCTGGATTTCACGTCCGCCGGGCCAGGAAAAAACGGCCGGGACCGGAGGACCGGGGCCCGCAATTTTGTTTGACAGAACCGGCATTGCTGACTATATTTTCAGAAGCTCTGGCGGTGTAGCTCAGTCGGTTAGAGCATGCGGCTCATATCCGCAGTGTCCGGGGTTCAAGTCCCTGCACCGCCACCACCGATTTTTTCAATTTATGTCCTGTTTAAGGGGAGGGAGATGAAAAAACTCATAACCCTGGCCACCGCCGGATTATTGCTTTTGAGCCTGCAAAGCGCCAGGGCGCAGCGACAGGTGGCCCCGCCGGCCGTGCCCCCCATGCTGGAGGGCCAGAGGCCGCTGGCCCAGCCGCTCACTAAGGAGCCAACCGCCGCCCCCCAGCCAGCGAAGGAGGGGAAGGCAAAAGCCAAAACCAGGACCAAAACCAAGGCAAAGCCAAAGGCAAAGGCGCATAAAAGGGCCTCTAAGAAGGCCGCGGCGAAAACCGAGGGCCACAAGAAAGGCGCCAAAGTCGCCAAGAAAAAACACCTCAAAAACCACAAGAGGAAACATCCGGCCCCAGCGCCCAAACATCGGAGTGGTCCTGAAGAAGGTAAAGGCGAATAGCAGGCCACACATTTTCCTCAGTCAAGGAGGGCAAGCCTTATGAGAACTAAGGGTCTAGCTTGCGTATCAGTGTTGGTGCTTCTCTGCGCTCTGGCTACGGCAGCCCTGGCCGCCAAGCAAGGGTTCCTGTGGGATGGCAAGCAGTGGAAAGAGATGAACACGGAAATCAAGGTGTCCTACGTCAAAGGCATCTGCAACATGGCGGATTTCGAGAACGCCGCGGGGGGTACCGGCGGCGCGGCCTGTATCGCCAGGGGTTTTGTGGATGAGCTGAAGACCAAGAGCATCGCGCAAGTCGTTGCCGAGGTGGATAAGTTCTACAAGGACAATCCCGCCAAGTTGAGCACGCCGGTGATCACGGTGATCATGGAACGCTGCACCAAACTCTGCAAGGTGGCGCCTCCCGCGGGAAAGAAAAAATGAGACCCGCGGTGGTCCTGCTGATGGTGGGGCTCTTGGTCGGCAGCCTGACCGCGGCAGCCCCGGCGGTGGAGACCGGCAAGGCCTTCCTGTGGACCGGCGTGCATTGGCAGCAAGTTTCCGAGGACGCCAAGGCCGGATATATCTTCGGCATGGGGAATATGTCCGACTTCGAAACCGCCGTCTCCCACGGCAGGAAAACGGCCTGTATCTCCCGGGCCTTCGTGGATGATTTGAAGACCAGAACCGTGATGCAGATCATCCGGGAAGTGGACAAATTTTACCAGGAGAATCCCGGCAAGTTGGCCACCCCGGTGATCGAGGTGGTCCTCAGGCGAGTCACCAAGATTTGTCCGCCGGAGACTCCTAAAGGGGGGGGAAAGAAATGAAGCGGATAGCTGTCTTCGTAATGGTGGCGGCGCTTTTGGTGGGCGGTTGCTCCGGCATGTCCAACACCACGCAGCGGACCTTGAGCGGAGGCGCCATCGGGGCCGGCGGCGGGGCCCTCATCGGCTGGGCCGCGGGGTGCCCGGCCTGCGGCGCGGCCATTGGCGCGGGGGCTGGGGCTCTGGGGGGGTATGCCTACGACCAGTATCAAAAATCTCAAGGGCGACCCTAGGAACAGTCCCCTCATATTCCCCGTGACGACCTAGGGAACCGATGATTCACCTTGACCTTCACCTTTCCCTCCCGAACGGGTGCGGGTCCTGCCTTTGCGGACCCCCGGGTCCAGGACCCCGCCAGCCCCGGTTGACTACTGGGGGGACCTGGTGGTAACCTGTGCTTGAGCATATTAACCAGACAGGGGAGGATTAGATGAAAAAGGTGGTCGTCCTGTTGGTGGTGGCAACCCTGTGCTTCGGAGGTTGCTCCAGTATGACCGCTACGCAACAGCGGGTCTTGAGCGGCGGCGCCATCGGCGCCAGCACCGGCGCCCTCGTCGGCTGGGCCGCGGGTTCGCCCGCCGCCGGCGCGGCCATAGGCGGCGGTGCAGGTATGTTGGGCGGCTTTCTCGTCGATCAGTTCGAGAAATATCGCAGCCGTTAAAGCCGTCGGCGCCGCCGGCTGATAGTTCCACCCGAGGGTCCACCATCGGCCCTAGGGATATTTTTCCCCTTAAAACGGGGGCCGGCGGGCAGTGGAGCCGCCCATTACCCCGGATCGGACCCGGCAGGATAGAGACTCCGGTGCGAGTCTCCTGGATGGTGAACGGGCCCCAAGGCACCGCAGCAGAAAATTATTGAGGCTGGAAAATCTTCCAGGAAGGAAGGTCACATGAAAAAAGGATTGATTCTGCTGGTGCTGGTGGCCTTGGGGATAGGAGCCTGCGCCGATACGAACTCTCGAGCCCGGAACCAAAATTCGATCATCGGCCTGGCCAACACCTGCGCCGCCTGCGGGGCGACCGTCCCGGATAACTACTTCTTCGACAGCAACGCCAGGGCCATCGGTCCCGGCAACTATTGATCCAGGGACTGGTAGAGCCCCGGAAATTTTTCTTTCCCGGCTGCCCCGCCTCTCATCCCCTGAACCCGCCTTGGGCGCCAATATACCGGCGCCGCCGGCCCCCTGCCTGACAAAGGCGGGGCCACCTGCTGCGGTGGCCCCGCGCCTCGCTTGGTCCCGATCCGGAACCGGGATTATTTCATGGTGATGGTGAAACCTTCGGGTCCCACATTCAGAGATAACCCCGCCTGGCTGGATTTCAGGTCAATGACCACGCCTTTGGCATTTCCGGCCAGGGTGCCTTTCACGCCGCCGGCGATGGCGACGCCCACCGCGCCGGCCATATAGGTGCCGGCAAGGTCCGCAGCCGACTTCAAATTGTAGACGTTGCCGACGGCGGATAACTTGGAGACCCCCACGGTACCCACGCTAAGGCCTTTGACGTCAATGGGGTAAGTTTTCGGTTAAATAATTTGTTTATTCAGTAAGTTATTCAGAGAGTTGGCATCATCTGAATCGGAATTTGAGAGGATTTAGCGAGGCGGAGGAGCCGGAACCTCAAAAAGTCAATCCGGCAGGATTTTGGGAAGGCCCAACTTGGTTTGCGGGTTGCCCCTCAGGGCTTCTGGTTAAGACCCCGGGCCTTTTAAGGCGCGCCGGCGTTTCAGGTAGACCATGAGGATGGCCAGGGCCGCGGGGGTGACCCCGGAGATGCGCCCCGCCTGACCCAGGGAGGTCGGCCGCACCTGCTTCAACTTTTCCCGGATTTCCCGGGACAGCCCCGGCACCCCGTCGTAGTCGAAGTCCGCGGGGATGTTCTTCCCCTCCCCCTGGGCGAATTTTTGGGCCGCGTCTTCCTGGCGCTTGATGTAGCCCGCGTATTTCTGCCGGATTTCCAACTGCTCCACCACCTCCGGGGGCACCGGCGGCTCTTCCCCGCTCAGGCGGTAGAGGGTGGCCAGGTCCAGTTGGGGCCGCTTCAACAGGCTCAAGACCGGGGTGGGGGCCTTTAAAGGCGCGGTGCCCCGGGCGGCCAGTTCCTGGTTGACCGCGGGGCTGGGAAAGACCCGGCGGCCCGCCAGGCGCGCCTCTTCTGCGGCCAGCAGCCGCTGCTTTTCCCGGAAGCGCGCCACCGCCTCCCGGTCCACCAGTCCCAGCTCAAAGCCCCATTCCAGGAGGCGGGCGTCGGCGTTGTCTTCCCTGAGGAGCAGGCGGTATTCCGCCCGGGAGGTGAACAGGCGGTAAGGCTCCCGGGTGCCCTTGGTCACCAGGTCGTCCACCAGCACCGCCATGTAGGCCTGGGAGCGCTGGGGGAGAAAGGGCGGGCGGCCCAGGACCTGGCAGGCGGCGTTGATCCCGGCCCACAAGCCCTGGCCGGCGGCCTCCTCATAGCCCGAGGTGCCGTTGATCTGCCCGGCCAGAAACAGTCCCCGGATGCGCTTGGTCTCCAGGGTGGGCTTGAGCTCCAGGGGGTCCACGTAGTCGTACTCGATGGCGTAGGCCGGGCGCATGACTTCGGCGGCCTCCAGTCCGGGGACACTGCGGAACAGGGCCAACTGGACCTCCGCCGGCAGGCAGTTTCCCAGGCCCTTGGCATAGATTTCCACGGTGTCCCGGCCCTCCGGTTCCAGGGTCACCGGGTGGCTGGTTTTTTCCGGGAAGCGCATCACCTTGTCTTCCAGGGAGGGGCAATACCGGGCGCTCACCCCCTGGATCACGCCGCTGTACAGGGGTGAGAGGTGGATGTGGTCCCGGATGATTTTATGGGTGGCGGCGGTGGTGTGGGTGACGAAGCAGGCCACCTGTTCTTGGGGCAGGGCCGGGGTGCGCCAGGAGAAGGGGCGGGGCCGGGGATCGCCGGTGAGCCGGGCCAGGCCGGCGAAATCAAGGCTGCCCGCGGCGAGACGCGGCGGGGTGCCGGTCTTCATGCGTCCGGTGCGAAAGCCCAGCTCCTTGAGGCAGGCGGCCAGGCCAATGGCCGCGAACTCTCCGGCCCGGCCCGCGGGGATGCGGGTCTCGCCGATGTGAATGAGGCCATTTAAGAAGGTGCCGGTGGTGATGAGCACCGCCTTCGCCCGGTAGGTCAGCCCCAGGGTCTCCACCACCCCCACCACCCGGCCGTCCTCCACCAGGAGGCGCTCCACCATGGCTTCCCGGAGATCGATGCGGCCCTCTTTTTCCAGATGAGCTTTCATGGCCAGGCGGTAGGCCTGCTTGTCGCACTGGATGCGGGTGCCCCGGACCGCCGGTCCTTTGGAGAGGTTGAGGGTGCGGAACTGGATGCCGGTGATATCCGCCAGGTGGCCCATGACCCCGCCCAGGGCGTCGATCTCCTTCACCAGGTGGCCCTTGGCCAGGCCCCCCACCGCGGGGTTGCAGGCCATGGCCGCCATGGTGTCCAGGTTGAGGTTGAAGAGCAAAACCTTGAGACCCATGCGAGCCGCGGCCAGGGCGCCTTCGCAGCCGGCGTGACCGGCGCCGACGACAATCAGATCATATTCTTTCGGATAAAAGGCCATGGGGAGAAACTTCTGGCTTGAATTACGGCTGATTGATGATTATGCTACTTCCAGCAATTCCCAGAGCTGAGGAGGATATTCATGTCGCATCGCACCTTTAATACCCTGGAACCGGCCGGGGAAGTCGCGGCGGTGGAACGCCCTGAGGGTACTATCAAGTTGGTGTTCTTCACCGGCTCCGGTGCCACTCAGAAGGAGATATTCGGCGCAGTCATGGACCGGAAAGACGCATTCAACCTGGCCATGGAAATGCTGCAACACCTTTATCGCCTGGGGGCGGCGGATTAACCGCCTCAGGTTGCAAATCTCAGGGGTCAGGAATCCGGGGCTGGTGACCAAAAGCCAATGATTCCCTGGAACTAAACCTGGCCCCTGACCCCTAATCCCTGCTCTTCACCGGTCCCACTCCACCTCCCGCACCAGGTCGATGAACTCCTGGGACTCGCCGTAGACTTTCATGGCCTGCTGGTAATCGATCCAGGACTGCCAGAGGGCCACCCACTCCCGGTTGTGCCAGTAAAAGGGGCTTTCCTGCCCCTGTTTAATCTGGAGAAAGTCCTCGTATTCCTCCTGGCAGAAGGGACAGAACCGGTAGGGACCCTTCTGGCGCTTGTACATTTCGTGGGTCTCGAACTGGATCCCGCACTTGGCGCAGCGGGCCAGGCAGCGGGTGCACTGCACCACCTTGCGCACCGCCTCCATCTTTTTGGCCCGGTCCACCTTGGCCTTTTTCTTCTGCTCCAGTTTGATCCGGCCTTCGATATCGATGACTTTAGTCATAGCCGACCTCAAGGAGGGGGTTCCCTGGCATCGCTTTTCCCCTCAGTAAAGAATATCAGGAGGGCAAGACGGGGTCAAGAGAGGCTGTGGACCGGGCATGGGTCATTTGGGCGCATAAGATGCGCAGGCGGACCCGCTTAGGAAAAGAAATGGCAAAATGTTAACCTTTCTTCCCCTGATTATGCAATTCCAGCAACTTAAGAGCGATTATTGTCAATATTTGCGAAAATAGTTCTTGACTTTTTGTATGAAATGCCGATATTAATATTAGCCTCATCTGCCACGTGTAGAAGGAGATCTTTCGCCGTCCCCAGGGACGGCGATTGCATTTTAAGACTCACGTTTATCATATTTTTTTTCCAAATTCCTCCTACCTGAGCCTCCCTCCACATAAAAGGCAGTTACCAAGAAGGCTATTTGCCCATATCGCTTTTCCTGCCGTTCCAATATAACGACATAATCCAAATTCTCTAACCAAACATATGTTCTTAATCGTCGACGCTTCCCTTCCATATAATTCCATACTTTTACTGCTTCATGGGTTGAGTTGCTGATTGTAGGCCCGCACCAAGGCAGTCGCTCAGCCCTCCTTGGTTGGAAAAGCCGCTCACCGGTTTTGTCATCAACTTTTGTAATTAAATGCCAGAATCCTTCTTCATAGGATTCTCCCGCCAAGCATTTCCTATCCCACCAAACTCGTAAGCCCTGAAAGCGGCGCTTTGTCGCTATAAAATCCGATTCAAATATATGATAAAGGATAGAAATGACCACTTCCCAAGGCCCATCTATTGCTACAATTTCCGGCAACCAATCAGGAAGTTTCATCCCTCTACCTCCTGAGCTTGCCAGCGAAGAAGATTCACTTTTCGCGCCCTGTATGCGGTATTATGAGTAAGACTGCAACCTGACCGTTCTCTCATTGTTTCAACCAATTGCTCTTTTCCCTTATTCCCTTTTTGGTTGCGGTTAATATACGAGACTGCACCGATAAGTAAATCTGTAAGTTGTAATATTTCTACCTCTTTTGAATGGATAAGCTGGAGACGATCAATAATATCTTGTGAATATTGGTTGGAAAGAATCTCTTTCAACTTCCTAATCTTGGCACCGCCACGAGTGTCCTTAATATCCAGATAAATCCGGTAGTGAGATTGTGAAGAGAAAATAACATTAAGCATAACATAATACATCTTATAGTACCATATATCATGGTTTTGCTTTGGAAAAGCCTCGTGACGAAGTTTTAATTTATCTGGAACAATTAAGGCACGGAAAGATAAGTCCGGATTATCAAAAAAATAGTTTATCCATTCCAGATAAAATTGATGTTTTGCAGGTGAGACTTTTGTCCACTTAACTTCAAAAGTTGCTGAAAGTCCGTGCTTAACTTTAATTTCTCGTAAGCTAACATTTATTTCTCTGCATCGTGTTAACGGGCAATAGACCGCTCCCAGAACCATGGCTTGGTGTGGGTCATTTTCCAAGTGACAAGATTCGTCACAATAGACATTATAAATTTGGCTCATTGAGCGCCCCTGAAATAGAGGATATTTTCAGTTTTTAATAGCACTAAAGGCACTCTGGTTCAATATAAAATACCAAGGAACTTACTCCTAATTTGTTTGTTAATATCCTACGGTAGGTAGCAGGACATCATGATTCCGAAATGCCCAAGTTCCCAGTAACCTTAGTCTTTTTCGGGGTCCTCGCCAGTGCGGTCCGGGTCCAGGTTGAACAGGCGGCGCACCAGGTCCAGTTCCTGTTCGGGGCGCCGGGGGCGGCGGTTGCGCTTCAGGAAGATGATGGGGTCGTGGAGGAGTTTTTGGGTGATGGAATTGGTGAGGACCTCCAGGGTCTGGCGCTGCTCGGGGCTTAAGGGGCCCAACTGGTTCAGGGTCTTTTTCAGCTCCGCCTGGCAGATGGCCTCGGCCTTGTCCTTCAGGGCGATGATGGTGGGGTAGACCGCCAGGGTTTCCAGCCAGTGGAGGAATTTCAGGGTCTCGGCGGCCACCAGGCGCTCGGCCTTGCCGGCCTCGTGGCGGCGGCGCTGCCAGCCCTGTTCCACCACCTCTTTGAGGTCGTCGATGTTGTAGAGGTAGACGTTGTCGATATCGTTGATGCCGGGGTCCAGGTCCCGGGGCACCGCGATGTCGATGAGGAACAGGGGCCGCTGCCGGCGCCGCCGCATCACCCCCTTGACCTGGTCCCGGGTGACCAGGAGGTCGCCGGCCCCGGTGGAACTGATGAGGATGTCGGCGGTGAGGAGCTGAGCCTGCACCTCTTCCAGGGAAATGGCCTCGCCGCCGAAGCGCCGGGCCAGGTTGACGCCCCGCTCCAGGGTGCGGTTGGCCACGGTGATCTGGCCGGCCCCCTGGCCCTTGAGGTGCTCCAGGGCCAGCTCCGCCATCTCCCCGGCCCCCAGGAGCAGGACGTTTTTGCCGGCGAGGTCCCCAAAGATTTTCCGGGCCAGGGTGATGGCGGCATAGCTGACGCTGACGGCATGGTCGCCGATGCCGGTTTCGCCCCGGACCCGTTTGGCCACGGAGAAGGCCTTGTGGACCAGGCGGTTGAGGATGGGGCCGGTGGCGTGGTGGGCCGCGGCCTCCCGGTAGGCCTGCTTCACCTGTCCCAGGATCTGGGGCTCCCCCACCACCATGGAGTCCAGGCTGGCGGCCACCCGGAAGAAGTGCTGCACCGCGTCCCGGTCCCGGTGGACGTAAAAGGACTCCTCCAGATCGCCCGGGGCGACCTCCGGGTGGGCGGCAAAAAACTCCCGGACCCGGGCGGCGGCGTCGTCCGGGGCCGCGCTGACGCACATCACCTCCACCCGGTTGCAGGTGGTGTAGAGCAGACTCTCGGCGACCTCGGGCCACTCCTTCAGGTGGCTGTAGGCGTGGGCCACGTCCGGGATGAGGCAGACCAGCTTTTCCCGGAGGGCCACCGGCGCGGTCTTGTGATTGACGCCGCAGAGGAGGAGGTTCATGGCCGTTTCATGAACCTGGCGAAATTGTGGTAGCCGGTGAGCCACAGGTCCGCGCCCACGAAGGCGACCACCAGCACCAGAAAACCGCAGATAGCCAGGAGGGCCGCCCGCCGGCCCCGCCAGCCCACGGCCAGGCGCTCGTGCAGCAGTACGGCATAGATCAGCCAGGCGATGAGGGTGATGATTTCCGTGGGGTCCCAATTCCAGAAATGCCCCAGGGTGTGCTGGGCATAGAGGGAGCCGGAGATGAGGCCCGCGGTGAGCAGGGGGAAACCGATGGTCAGGCACCAGTAATTGAGGGTGTCCAGTTGCGAGAGCGACGGCAGCCGGCGATAGAAGAAGCCGAATTGCTTCCCTTTGATCTGGCGCTCCTGGATCAGATAGAGGACGCCCCCCAGGCCGGCCAGGGCCAGGGCGGCATAGCCCGTCAGGGTCAGGCAGATGTGCACGGTGAGCCAGAAACCCCGGAGCAGGGGGGAGACGGGCCCGTGGGGCTGGGGCAGGATCAGGAACCCGGAAACCATCAGGGCCGCCAGGGGCGCCACCATGGCGCCCAGGACCTTGATGGGGTAGCGCCAGATGAGGAGCAGGAAGGCCGCCACCAGGGCCCAGGCAAACAACAGCAGGGCCTGCCCGAAGGTGGCCGCGGGCAGGGAGCCGGAGCTCCAGACCAACTGGATAAGGGCCAGGGTGTGGGCTGCCAGGCCGCCGGCCATGACCCAGGCGCCGGCGCGGTAGTAGCTCTCCCGCTGGGCCAGGAAATAGGCCAGCCAGAGGCCGGTGGCGCCGAAATAGGCGATGAGGGTCAGATAGAGAAACACCGGGGTCATATCCTTGCCGTTAATAGGGGAAATCTCTTCACAAGCGAAAGGTCCGGTCCGCCTATGGATGATAATTTTATATTATAGCACGAATAATCAATTTTGCCGGAGTAGGGGGCATCCCGGCAGTGTCCTAATTGCGCAAGCGGGTCAGTAAGATAGGGGATTTTGCGAGATTGGGGCAGGCTGCACCATGGTCGGCCCCCGGGTATATCTGGATTCACAAGAGTTCTTTTTGCATCAAGGCAATTTGTCACAAATATATTTGTGTAAAGCAAAACATAATAAACTTTACACAGCCTCATTTATTGCCCTTGCATTTTACACAACCGGAATTCCCTCTACCAGGTTCATTAGTTCTGTAAATGCCAACAAAGCCGATCGACGTCCCTTAGCCGGTTTCAGGGCCTTGAGAATCCCGGCTGCTTGCAGCTGACGAATAAGTTTGGCACTCGTCTGTTTGGTTGGAATACGAGAGATAGCCGGAAAATCGGCTCCCCGGAATACCGGTCGGGAAAAAATGGCGTCCAAGGTCTGAATGGCGAATTGGGAATGGGTGATCTCCACTATCCGGCTTTTCATGCTTTCGTAAAGAAGCAGCATGGCTTGCACCCTGTCGCTGTTAACTGCCGCCTGCTTAACCACCGCGGTCAGAAAGAAATTAATCCAACCATTCCAGTCGTGTTCTCGAGAGATGGCTTGCAGACGCGCATAATAAGTTTCCTGGTTGGCCTCGAGGTAAGCGCTTAGGTAAAACATCGGACTGGAGAGTAATTTCTTGGCGAATAAGAAAAGGGGCACGAGCATCCGCCCCATGCGTCCGTTGCCGTCCAGAAACGGATGGATGATCTCAAACTGAGCTTTGACGACCGCTAGTTGCACTAAGCCATCTTTCTCGTCGAAATGCAGATATCTTTCCCAGTTGTCCAACGCCTGGGCAAGTCGGTCCGGCGCTGGAGGCACAAAAGTTGCGTGCTCGATGGGGAATCCCGGAGGGCCGATGTAGTTCTGGGTCCGGCGAAACTGGCCTGGTGCCTTGTCCCGCCCCCGGACGCTATTCAGCAAGGTGGCGTGAAGCTCCTTAATGAGGTTCAGACAAATGGGACGTTTTCGCAGACTCTCCACCGCCTCCTTCATGGCTAGTCGATAGCTGATGATCTCCTGAATATCTGCATACTTGGAAGTTTCTCCTTCTTCCCGCGGATCGGCCTCGAATTCCAGCACTTCCTCCATACTGGCCAGGGTTCCTTCGATTCTGGACGACAACACGGCTTCCTGGGTGGTGAGGGGGGCCAGAAATAGAGCTGGTTTACTATGCCCTGCAACATGCCATCGTATCTAGCCAATGCCGCGTTGGCTTGGCCGATCAAGGAGACATGAGCGGCCCAATCTATCGAGTTAAGAGGGAGAATATCGGCTATAAAGGGTTCCATCAAACGGTCTCTTCCCAGACATAATTTTGCCCCCTTGGGGCGAGGAGGGCTCACCCTTGCGTCTCATGGAAGGCCTGGGTCACCAACTCCCCCAGGACCGGAGAGCTCAAGGCCGAACCCAGGACCTCGTGGAGGACGGCCACCACCCGGGCCCGGTCCCCTTGGGCCACCGCCTCCTTGAGGGGGCTCCGGACCAGGCGGTGAAAGAGGGGGCCGTTGTCGGGATGGCCCCGGCGCTCGCTCAGGAGCCGAATCCGGATACGTTGGAGCAGATCCAGATAAGGGCCGTATTCCGGACCGAAATGCTCTTGCAGTTCCTCTCTGATCTGACGGGCCAGGGCCGGGGAGGCCCCGCCGGTGCTGATGGCCAGGGTCAGATCGCCCCGGCGCACCTGGGCCGGGACAATGAAGGTGCAGTACTCCGGGTCGTCGGCGACGTTGACCCAGATGGACCGGGACTGGGCCGCGGCGCTGACCCGGGCGTTGACCCCGGGGTCGTCCGTGGCGGCCATGACCAGGGCCATGCCCTCCACCTGGGCCTCCTGAAAGTCTTCCGGGAGATGCCGGATTTCCCCCCGGGAGGCCATGGCCGCCAACTCGGAGGTCAGGGTGCGGCTGACCACGGTCACCCGGGCCCCCGCGGTCAGGAGGTCGTGCACCTTGCGTGCCCCCACCTGGCCCCCACCCACCACCAGGCAGGGCTTGTGCTCAATGACGGCAAAAATCGGGTAGGTTTTCACGGGTGGAGATGGCCGCGCCGGTCCGGGCCAGAGAGGCCGGCCCGGTGCCTGAGATTTATTTGCATGGCTAAAATGTACCAAGCCTGCCGCCGGTATGCAAGGGGAATGCCAGGGGAGACCGGGGGGCAAATCAGCCGTGCACGCCTGGGGCATTGACAGAATTAAAAATCATGGTTAGATACTAGGGAACAAGTTGACAATCCCAGGCGGCGACAGGGCTGGCGCGCCGATTATGAAAAAACTTTACTTCGTTGCCATCTGGCTGACCATGGTGGCTCTGGTTTTTTCAGGCCTTTGGGCCGTACCGACCTGGGGGGGGCCAGGCGACATGAACCTGAGCACTGCGGATAAACAGCTCTTGCTGCAAGTGGCCCGGGACAGCATTGAGGCCCACCTCAAGGGGAAGGCGCCCATGCCGATCAAGACCACCTCGCCCGTGCTCCAGGAGCCCCGGGGCGCCTTTGTTACCTTGCATCGCCACGGGCAACTGCGGGGCTGCATCGGCTATATCGAACCAGTCAAGCCTCTCTTGCAGACCGTGCGGGAAATGGCGCCGGCCGCGGCTTTTCAAGACCCGCGCTTTAAGCCCTTGCAGGCGGATGAACTGCCCGGCCTGGAGATTGAGATTTCGGTGTTGAGCCCCCTGCGGCTCATCAAGAGCACTGATGAGATTGAAGTGGGTAAACACGGCCTCTATATCGTCAGGGGCATGAACCGGGGCTTACTCCTGCCCCAGGTGGCCACCGAGTATCATTGGG
>CAYNMI010000017.1:0-17768 GCA_964398095.1 uncultured Desulfobacca sp. | reverse complement strand
GCCAAGATCTCCGCGGCCTGGCGCATGAGCGCGGCGATGGCCAACCGGTGGGGGCAGGCCTGCTCCGCCCGGGAATAGTCCACTTCGGTCAACCGTTGCCGCACCGCCTCCGGCAACTCCGCGAAGGTCAGCCGGGCCAGTTCCGGCTCGCCATAATAGTGCTGGTACATGAGGCAGCGCATGACCTCGTTCACGGGCACGGCCCCGCCCACGGCCGTTTGGCAGATGCTGCCGCAGCCGGCGCAGTAGTCGCCCTGGGTCTCCAGGGCATACCGGCGCAAGGATTCCAACTCTTCCCGGGCCAGTTTGGTCTGGTCCCGGGCCGCGGCCACGTTGGCCGAGAGGATGGTCAGGTTGGGCATCTGGGAGCAGAGGCTGGCGATTTGCGGGTTTTCCCAGATAATCTTGAGCTTGGCCTGCTTGTCCGTAAAACCCCGTTGCAGGAACTGGTCGATCATTTTCTGCTTGACGGGGCCCTCGACCTCATGCTTCCCCGGCCTGCCGGCCTGGCTCTTCATGGCCACCAACCCCACCCCGGCCTGGGTGCAGGCGTTCACGGCTGCCTTCATCTTGGGGTGGTTCATGACCTGAAAGTTGTAAGTGAACATCACCGCGTCGATCCAGCCGGCCTTGGCCGCCCCCAGGAGACAGTCCGCCATGTCGGTGTGGGTGCTGAAGCCGAAGAACTTGAACTTGCCGGCCTGCTTCATCTCCGCCATCCACGTCTTGATGGCCGGGGTCATTTCATCGATGTTGGTGAGGCTGTGGATGAAGAAGAGATCCACATGGTCCGTGTGCAGCCTTTGCAGGGACTTGTGCAGCCGCGCGGTAAGGTCCTGGGTGTCCTTGGCATGGTGGATCTTGGTGACCAGGAAGATTTCTTTGCGGGCCCCGGGGTTACGGGAGAAGAAGCGGCCGTAGCCTGCTTCGCTCAGGTTGTTGCCGTAACTCTCGGCCGTGTCCCAGTAGGTGACGCCCCATTTCAGGGCCTGCCGGAGGAGCAATTGGTTGTTGATGGTGTCGAACATGCCGCCCAAGGCGAGGATGGGGACCTCCACCCCGGTCTTGCCCAGCTTGCGTTTGGGCATGGTTGCGGCCTGGGCGGGGGCGGGGGGCGGCTCCGCCGCGGCCAGGGCCCCGGGCACGCCGGTGGCCGCGGCCGCCAGGCCGGCGAGGCCGACGGTCTTGACGAAATCGCGACGGGTGACGTCAGTATCTTTGGTCTTCTGGCTCATGATAGGCTCCTTTTAGTATTCCCCTTTCATTGTCTGAAACTAATGGTATTTAAGATTTTAACTGCTCACTGCTCACTGCTTTGAAAAGTTTTGCGTAGGGTGCGTTCTACGCACCATGAACGCAAGCTGGCGGCGGTTGGAGACGCATCATGCCCTTTCTGCCTTGAAAAGTTCTTATAGGGGGGCCTGTGGCCGCCATGATCGACGCGTAAGACGCGCCCCTACGGCTGTCCATGCACAGGTTAAAAACCTGTGCCACCAATATTTTTCATGCTTTACGGGTGGGCCGATAGGCCCATGCGCGACTGCTCACTTCTTTCCTAAATCAGCATGCGGCCCCGGCGGGAGCGGGATTCATTTTCGCTGTATACCCGGATGGCCCGCAGTCCCGAGACCGGGCATTCGTGCTCGCACATGCCGCAGCCGATACATTTGGCGGGGTCCACGAAGGGCCGGGACAGACGCACCACAATATCCACCCGGGCTGCCGCCGCGGGGAGGTCCTCGGCGGCCAGGGGGCGCTCCAGGGTCAGCCGGGGGCCGGCCACGCCGGTGATGCGCCGGAGTTCGGCCTCGGGCGCCCCGGTGAGACGCAGGTAGTAGTCGCCGCTGGCCAGGTTAAGGGGGGTGGCGATGGGAGCCTCCAGGTCAACCCCTGGTCCCTGCACCCTGGCCGGCACGGCCTGGCCGCGGCGGATGGTCTGGAACACGGTGCGGGTGAAGATGGCCTTGGGGCTCACGGGGCACAATTCATGACAGACCAGACAGGGCCGGTCCATGGCCCAGGGCAGACAGCGGCTGCGGTCCACAAAGGCCGTGCCCATGCGGATGGGCCCCTGGGCGGCGAAATTGCCCAGGCCTTGCTTCTCTTCGAAGCTGAAGGGGCGGATGGCCGCGGTGGGGCAGACCTGACCGCAGGCGATGCAATTGGGCTGGCAGCCGCTGCGGCCGATGCGGTAATTGACCGCGGGGGTCCAGAGGCCCTGCACCCCGGCCTCGAAGAGGGCGGGCTGGATGATGTTGCCGGGGCAGACGCGCATGCATTGGCCGCACCGGAGGCAGCGGGCCAGGAAGCGTTCCTCGTCCAGGGCCCCGGGGGGGCGGATGAGACCGGGGTCCCGGTTGGCCCCGGCCAGGGCGCCCACGCCCCACATGGAGGCCAGGAGCAGGCCGCCGCCGGCGATGATCAGGCCCCGCCGGGAGAGGTCGGGCAACCCCGCCTCACCCGCGGCCGAGGCCCGGGTGGCAAAGGTGACCCGGCCGGCGGGGCAGCGGTCCAGGCAGTTCAGGCACATGACGCATTCGCTGAGGATGATGGTTCCGGAGGGCCGGCAGGCGCCTTCACAGTATTCTTCACAGATGCGGCAATCGCCGCAACGGTCGGTGGTCTTGCCCAGGCGCCAGGGGGTGAAGCGGCTCAACAGGCCGAAAAGCGCCCCCAGGGGGCAGACAAAGCGGCAGAAAAACCGGGGCAAGGCCAGGTTCAAGGCCACCACCGTGAGGAACACCACCCCTATCAGCCAGGCCGAGGCGTAGAAGCGCGGCTCGTCGCTGAGCAGGCCCAGGCGGTTATCGGCCAAGGGGGCCAGGGCCAGGTTGACGCTGCGGTGCAGCAGGGGCAACGGGTCAATGATGCCGGTCTGCACCGTGCCCATGAGGGCCAGGGCCAGCAGGCAGAAGAGGACGTAGTATTTCAGGGCCTGCCAGGGGCGGTGGCGGTTGGCCTCCTCCCGGGCGACCCAACCCCAACCCAGGCGCCCCAGCCAGCCGGTGAACTGGTTGATGGTGCCCAGGGGGCAGACAAAGCCGCAGAAGAACCGGCCTACCAGCAGGGTCAGGACGATGGCCACCAGGGCCCAGGCGAGGGGCGCATAGAAGCTGTGGGTGGACAGAACCGTGGCCAGGGCGGTGAGGGGGTCCAGTTCCAGGAGCCAGTTGATGGGCCAGCCGCGCAACTGCCACCAGGCCGAGCCCAGGGTGGCGGTGATGCAGAACCACAGGAAGACCACCAGGAAGAAGGCTTGGGTGATGCGGCGGACGGTGACGATGCGCATGGGGGATTGTCCGTAACTTAAGCTTTGCTGTCGATCTTTATTACTTGGTTTTCATCTTGCGCCCAATCAATAAGGTAAATCACCCGCAGAGGCTTTAAAACGTAGCGGTCAAAAAGAGCGGCTTTAACGTTTACCCTATACTTCGCTCCCTTGATTTTTTCATTAGGAAGGTGAGCAGAAAAGAGATTACTTCCCCCTCACCCTAACCCCCATTGGGGGAGAGGGGATAAAGAAGGAATCCTGTAATACCAGGTTCGCTTTATCGTGCAACAAATGCCATACCGTTGTAGGGGCGGTGCGCTCACCGCCCCTACGGCGTTTGTCGCATTTCTAACCGAACCTGGTATAAGGCTCTCTCTCCCCCCAGCGGGTGGAGAGGGCCGGGGTGAGGGAGGGCCAAAGTAAACGTTGCCATAGTTAAGAAATCACGACTCAGTGTTTAAGCGCACCGGATTGAGCCGGTGATAGTCGGCCTGGCCGGCGCCCGCGGCCTGGGCCATTTGAATATAGGGCACGTCGGCGAGGGTGCGCCCCAAAAGTTCCAGGCCCACGGCGTCCGCGGCCACGGGGTCGGTGGAGACCACCAGGGTGCCGGTATCCTTCAGATCGGAGAGGGAGCCGCCGGTGGGGCCGTTGGTCATCATGGTGACGGTGCCGTCCAGGATGCACAGGGAGGGCTTGAGCAGCCGGGACAGTTCGGTGATGATGCCGTTGATGTCCTGGTGGAAGACGTTGCGCCGCCCGCCCAGGAAGCCGTAGAAATTCTTGAGGGTCATGGAGGCCCCGGCGCGTTGATGATCCTTGACCGGACTCACCACGATGACCCTGGTGACGCCCTGGAAGGCCCCGGCCATGACCGGCCAGTTCCGGAGGAGCCGGCCCCCGGGCAGGCTGACGGGAGCAAAGAGGGCGGGGCGGGGGGCGATGAGCCGGCCCCCCGCGGTCCGGGTGGCCTGGGCCAGCCCGGTGATTTCAAAGCAGCTATCGGGATTATTGATGGGGTTGTCGGTCACCAGCACCTGGGCCGCCCCGGCCTTAAAGCACAGGCCGGCCACCGCGGCCAGGGTCTCCGGGTGGGTGGTGGCCCCCAGGGAAGGCGGCGTGGCGAAGGCGGCGTTGACCTTGATGAGCACCCGGTCGCCCTTTTGGATAAAGGCCGCCATGCCACCCAGGGCCTTAACCCCCTGCTCCACCATCGCCGCCCGGTTCATGCCCCGGACGATGGCCATTTTCCCCGGCCCCGAGGCCAGGGCGGGGACGGTATAATTCCCCAAGCCGGTGAGCGCCTTCTGGCCCTCGGAAGGGGCGGGACCCTTGGAGTCATACAGGGTCAGGCCCAGGCCGCCGGCGGCCAGGGCCAGGGCCGAGGCGTATCCCAGCCGCTTGAGGAAATCCCGGCGGTTCAAGTCGGCGGTTGGTTCCGGTTTGGCATCCGCGGGCCGGTTCACGGTTTTCCCTTGAGTTCGTTCCGCAGTTTGGCGGCCAGTTCCAGAGCGGCCTCCCGGGAGGTGGCGTCGTGCACCCCGGCAAAAGTCCGCCCCTGGACAAAGACGATTTCGAAGGAATTATCCAGGGCCAGGAGCGTCGCGTCCCCCGGCAGGCCCGGCGCCTGGACCTTCTGATAACCATTGGCGATCAGGAAATCCAGGTAACGCCTGGCCTCCGCCCGGGCCTGGTCCGGGGTCTGCCGCGGCGCCATGAATGCCGTGGCCTGCCCGCTTTTCAGGGTGTATTCCCCGGTGAACACGTTATTCAAACCCTCACAGCCGAAGCTGTCGGCGGCGCAGAGCCGCACGGTGTCCGCGGCCAGGCCGGCCTTGGGAAAGCCCGCCGCCTCATCCTTCGCCTTCTTCTGGGCGGGCAGCCTGGCCAAAAGCGCCTTGGCGTAAGTCTTGAGGGAGTCTTGCAGCGCGGCCGAGGCCCGGTCGGCCACGATCTCCACGTAATACCGCCCCTGGGTAAAGAACAGGGCATTGGCCGTGGCATAGGCATTGGCGGTCAGGGGGATGCCGGGGGCGCCCGGGCGGCGCTGGCCGCTGAACACGGCATAGGCATGGGGGGCCGACCCCATGTCGTAGAGAAAGACCTCCAGGCGGGCGCCGCCTTCGCCGCCCAGGCCGAAGCTGCGGCAGGCCATGGCTTTGAAACCGGCCGACAGATAGAGCTCGGCCTTGCCGTCGATCTTGTCGGAGAGGTTTTCGGGGTCGAAGCTCTCAATGGGGGCCAGGGGGGAGAAGCCCTGGACTTCGGGAAGGAGCGCGGCCGTGGCGCTCAGGGGCCGGCCGGCAACCGCCTGGGGCCGCGCTTGCGGCGCCGGGGGGTGCAGGGCCACGATCACCGCGGGGTTGAAGCGGAACTGCTGGAGCAGCAGCCAAACGAGGATCAAGCCCAGCACGGCTAAGATCCCGTAACCGGTCAACTTCTGGGTGGGGCCCACCTTGGCCTGCCGCCGTGGCATCAATGCTCCGGAGAGGCTTGCCTACCGGGAGATCTGCCGCTGCCGGTTCAGATCATAGATCGGGGCATAGTGGAGATCATCCAGCAAGACTTTTTCGGGTGATTTGGCCACGAGTTCCCCGTTTTTCTGGATAAAACGCAGTTCGGCGCCAACCCCGCAACCGGCCTTGCAGGCCTGGTCCAGCTTGGATTTGGTTGGGCCATACTCCGGTTCCGCCTTGCTTTTGTGGAATTTTTCCCGCCAGGCGATCCATTGCTGGGGGGTCAGGCCGCTCTGGTCGATGAAGACATAGTAGACCACCCGGTCCGGGCAGTCCTCCTCCAGGTAGAGGGTATACTCTGCGAGCTTGTCCGGGCTGCCCGGCCCGGCCCGGCGATCCTTATCGCCCTTCTCGATGAGCCAGGTCGTGGGGCATTTGAGGGAGGCGGCAAAGGCGTTCACCGGACCGAAAATGAACCCGGGGTTCATCTCATCGGCCACGAAATTTCCGGAAAGGAATTTTGCCGGCGGGGTGAAGACGACCAGGCCGTTGGCTTGCCGCAGGGCCGCGGCCTTAGCGCTAACCGCCAGGGCCGGGGAGCCGTTGCCCACCAAGAGCAGAAACCCCAAGAATATCGGAAGCAGCCGGATCATAGCCCCTCCTTGCCTCTGGCAGGGCGTCACTTGCACCCATGAAACCCTGGCGTTGCGGTGGCCGCCATGCGAGGGCAGACAGCCTCAGCGTTGCAGGCCCCACCGCCGGTGCGCACCAAGGGATTTTGTACATTTGATTTACCAGATGCGATTGAAAAAGCAAGAGGGGGCGTAAAATAGTTGCAGGGAAGAGAAAGGGGTTGGGGCGCGGGCCGTAACCCCTTGATTTTCTTGGTAGGCGGTACTGGATTGGAACCAGTGACTGCCACGATGACGCCACAACCGAAGGGCTAACGACGCCTTGGTGGCAAATCGTCGGGGAATCCTCTGGAACCGAAACGAAATGGCCGGATTTATCCTCGACAGCGATCGTTGCATCCAGCGGGACGCCGGCACCAAGACCCGGCTTATGAGCAGCTATGATTCCGGCCCCTGGAAAGTCAATCGCCGAGACAAGACCAAAAATTCATTCAGCCGTCATGCCACCTTATCCGTATTGGGGTCGATCCAACCGGCGGTGTTGCGGCAAATTTTCTCCAGCCTGGACGCGGCCGGGGCATTGTGGCTGATCCCGACAACCTGGAAAAATTTAAATCTCTGTTGAAGCAAGTGTTTCATGTGTCCAATGGACAGGTTGAGAAAAGGAAATGGACATAATCGATTTGGTTCAAGGGGATGGCATTGAGCTTAAGGGGGTGGCTGCTACCTATGGGGGCGCCTGGCAGGCAAAAGCCGCTGAATTGTGCGATTTTGAGCCGAGAGATCAAAAAAAACAGCGGTGCCTTAAGCACCGCTGTTCCTGGTTTATCAAGGGGATTACTTCTTGCCCTTTTCGGGTACTTCCTGTTCCTTTTCCTTCTCGCCGCGTTCGATCTCCTCGGGTGCGGCTTCCTCTGCAACCGGGGCCGCTTCGATGATCTGCTCTTCTTTAGTGGCGGAAGCGATGGCGATGATCTCTTCGGGATCGTTCAGGATTACCACCTTGTCTGAAAGGACGACATTGCGCACCCGGACGCTGTCGCCGAGTTCGGCCAGGCCGGAGATGTCGACCACGATCCGCTCCGGCAGGTCCTGGGGCATGCACTCGACCTCCAGTGCGGTCAGGCCGGTGTGGATCATGGCGTTGAAGTCCTTGACCGCCGGGGCCGTGCCGGTCAGTTCGATACCGACCTTGGTGCGCATCTTTTCAGTGAGCGAAACGACCTGGAAGTCTACATGGACCAGGCGGTTCTTGAGAAAATCGCGCTGCTTCTCCCGCACCTGGGCCAGGTACTGCATCCCATCCAGGTCGATCGTCAGCAGGGTGGACGAGGTCAGGTGGGACAGCGTCTGCGACCCCTCATAGGCATCCAGCAGGATCGGCGTCGTCTCGACACGGTGCCCGTACAGCACGGCCGGGAGTTTCCCTTGGCGGCGCAGGGCGCCCACCTTCTTGCCGACCACGTCACGCTTGGTAGCTTTCAGAACAACTTTCTCCATCTTACTTCACTCCTCGAGCGCCTCTCACCCAACGGACTTCCACAGACTCAGTCAGCCGGATTACCTTCGCTCTTTGCTAGGTTTGGCAGAGACACCGCTTGGGGCTGCTCAGGACAGCCTGGGGGTATCCGGCCAAACAGGAAAAAGGCATTAGGTTTGGTGTGTTAACAGGAAAGGCGGCCCGGAAGCCGCCTCTTGACTACCGGGAAATCACGGGGCCAGAAGTGTAAGCTGCCCACCTGCGGCCGCCTGAGCCCCGTTAATGCCGGTAACCGCCACCGCCAGATCCGCCTTTTTGTTGCGGTTTAGCTTCGTTGACGGTCAAAGGGCGCCCGTCTAAATCCCGGCCGTTGAACATGGAAATGGCCTTCTCGCCTTCCAGCTTGGTTTCCATCTCCACAAAGCCGAAGCCCCGGGGCTGACCTGTTTGGCGGTCGGTGATGATCTTGGCCGAGGTCACTTCGCCGGCCTCGGAAAAAAAAGCCTGCAACTGTGGTTCGGTCGTCACGTTGGACAGATTGCCCACGTACAATTTCATACTCATATCTTCTCCTTCATTGTGAAACCTCTTTCTTGATGCTGCAAGGATATTCCCGCCAAAAAAGCAGGGCGCACAGCAGTCAGGCAAAAAAAAACGGTGGGGAATTAGCACCCCTGTCCGATTTTTATCCAGGACTTGTGGCCCTGATTTCATTCTGACATGCTAAACTTTTTACATTTTACAAGAAAATCGCTCAATGTCAAGCTAATTAAAATAAAACTGGACCTTCTCATAAATTACAAAGATTCTAAGTTAGGATCAGCAGATAGAAACAAGGGAATGATAGCAGCAGATATTCTTGTTTTGGTGGAAATAATAGCCAAGGTCAGAAAAAATATTATTTTACAGGTTGCTAAAATTATTTGTGTTTAATAAATTGGATTGCGGTGGCCAAGGCTGCTGCATAATCTCGGATTAAACCAGATTAATCCTGATTCTTTCCACCCGGTCGATATTCTTTAAAAATATCCGCACCCTCCTTGACAAGCACTCCGCAGGTTCTTAATTTTTACTTACGAAGGGGGATTTGCGTGTGGTCAATCTGCACCCAACCCGGTGCATGGACTCGAGCCCATAAGTAAATTCCTCATTATAAGGAGCAGGGGCGGAAAGGAGACCAAGCCATGTTCGTCGTCATTTTCGTGAGCATTTTCCTGGGATTTTCCCTGGGCTTCGCGACCATGGCTCTCGTAACCGCGAGGAACTATCGCCTCCAATGCGAAGAGGCGCAAGAGACAAGCAGTCAGATTGCCAGCGAACCTTCCCCCATGCGCAGGTTTAACCCTTTGCTTCCAGCCTGGCCGCAGGCCTCCGGAGCGTCAGGCTTGCTTGCCTCCCGCCTTGAAAGGGTAGGAAGCCCACAAGCTATGCAGCGGGGCCCGGGGTTGGCCCTGTCCTGCCAATTCTTGTCGCCGGAACACCCGGTCCCTTCTCTGGCTTCACCGAAATTTAGCCTTGACTGATGCTGCATGTCCTGAAAAATTACTTAGGCGGGCTCGAGAGTCACCTATCGGCCTAAGTCGTTGAAGTTCCGCAAAAAGAAGGCTAATTCATCAGGCGAATCCGGCCTAGTCTTAGGGATTCCTAGCAGCCGCCTTTCACCAAAACTCAAGAGTCTTTCGTCAGATTTCGGTTTAGCCGGCCGAGTAGCCCAGATCAAAAGGAGACCTCAAGCATGGCGGTGAGCAGCAAGAGCATTCGTGAGCCCTTGCTCCGCCTGAGGTCCTGCCTCCTGGGAGGCGGCCTGGGGCGAAGGTACGCCGTTGACGAGCCCCCGCTGCGATCGGAGTTGTTCAGCGCCGCTCAGATGGAGCAGCATGGCAAGACCCTGGCGGGCTCGCACCAGTTGAGCCCGGGGCGTCCTCAGGGCCGCCTGCTGAAGCGGCTGGCCGAGAATCACACCGTCCTCATCGGAGTCCGCAACCTGCTGACTGAAGCGGTCAAGGCCAACCGCCGGATTACGCCGGCCGGGGAGTGGCTGCTGGACAACTTTTATCTGATCGAAGAGCAGGTTCGCACCGCCAAGAGGCATTTGCCCAAGGGTTACAGCCGAGAACTGCCGCGCCTGCTGAACGGCCCCTCGGCTGGGCTCCCGCGGGTGTATGACCTGGCGCTGGAGACGATCTCCCACGGCGATGGCCGGGTGGATCCGGAAGGTCTCAGCAGTTTCATTGCCGCCTACCAGACCGTCACCGCCCTGAACTTGGGTGAATTGTGGGCCATCCCCATCATGCTGCGCATTGCCCTGATCGAGAATCTGCGACGCGTGGCGGCCCGGATCGCCACCGACAGGATCGACCGAAACCTCGCCGACTATTGGGCGGACCGGATGACGGAGACCGCCGAGGAAGACCCGAAGAGCCTGATTCTGGTGATCGCAGATATGGCGCGGTCGGATCCGCCCATGGTGAGCTCGTTTGTGGCGGAACTGACGCGCCGGTTGCAGGGTCAGGGGCCCGACCTGGCATTGCCGCTCACCTGGATCGAGCAGCGGCTTGCCGAATGTGGGTGGACGAGCAAGGAGTTGGTGCAGTCGGAGAACCAACAACAGGCCGCCGATCAGGTTTCCATGAGCAACAGCATCGGCAGCCTCCGTTTCCTGGGTGCGATGGATTGGCGCGTTTTCGTCGAGACGCTGAGCGTGGTCGAGCAGACCCTGGGTCAGGATCCTGGTGGCGTCTACAGCCAGATGGATTTTCCCACCCGTGACCGCTACCGGCACGTCGTCGAGGAAATCGCCAAGCACAGCCGGCACTCCGAAAGCGAGATAGCGCGCCAGGCGATCGAATTGGCCCATGAGGGCGCGGCCAGGAAAGGCGGCGGCGACCGCACGGCACATGTCGGCTTTTACCTGATCGATAAGGGATTGGGGCCATTCGAGGGGACCGTAGAACTGCGCCGCTCCCCTTTTGAGGCGCTTCGCAGAGTGAGCCGCCGGTTTCCTTTGCTGCTGTATGCCGGCACGATCATGCTGGTTACGGCAATCATTGCCGGCAGCTTCCTGGCGAAGGCGCAGGCCGATGGCCTATCCGGTTGGATTCTCGGGCTGATCGGGGTCCTCTCGCTCTTGGGCGCCAGTCATCTGGCGATAGCCCTGGTAAACTGGCTGGCGACATTGCTGGTGAGGCCGCAGCCGCTGCCGCGCCTGGACTTTTCTGCAGGAATTCCGCTGGAATCGAGCACCCTCGTGGTGGTCCCGACTATGCTCACGAGTCCTCAGAACATCGCGGCTCTGATCGAGGCGCTGGAAGTCCGGTTCCTGGCAAATCGGGACGAGAACCTGCATTTCGGCCTGCTCACTGATTTTCGGGATGCGCCCGCAGAGACGCTGCCGGAGGACGAGCCGCTGGTGAATCTGGTCCGGCAGGGCATTGAAGAGTTGAATGAAAAATACCGGAGTAGCAAAGGCGATATTTTCTTCCTCTTTCATCGCCCGCGCCGCTGGAATCCCAGCGAGCGCATTTGGATGGGTTACGAGCGCAAGCGCGGCAAGCTTGCGGAACTGAATGCCTTGTTGCGAGGCGGCTCCGGGGAGTGCTTCTCACTCGTCGTTGGTACGATTGCAGCCTTAGCGGACGTGAAGTACGTGATCACCCTGGACACCGATACGCAACTGCCTCGCGACTCGGCGTGGCAACTGGTGGGTGCCATGGCGCACCCCTTGAACCGGCCGCGGTTCGACGAGGACAAGCAACTGGTCTGTGAGGGGTACGGCATCCTGCAGCCACGCGTGGCCGTGAGCCTACCCGGCACGAACCGGTCTCGGTATGCGCGACTCTGGGGGAGTGATCCGGGCATCGACCCGTATACGCACGCCGTCTCCGATGTTTACCAGGATCTGTTCCATGAAGGCTCGTTCATCGGCAAGGGCATCTATGAGGTCGATGCGTTCGAGCGGGCGCTCAACGGGCGCCTCCCCGAAAACCGGATTCTCAGCCACGATCTTCTGGAAGGGTGCTACGCCCGGGCCGGGCTGTTGAGTGATGTCCAGTTATACGAGGAATACCCCTCTCGCTATAGCGCCGACGTGAGCCGCCGACACCGTTGGATTCGCGGCGACTGGCACCTTACCCGGTGGCTGCTGCCGGGTGTTCCCGGCCCTGGCCCCCACCTTCAGAAGAATCCGCTCTCGGGGCTATCCCGATGGAAGATCTTCGACAACTTGCGCCGTAGTCTCGTGTCCGCGGTCTTGACGCTCCTGTTGCTCCTGGGCTGGACGGTTTTGTCAGCAGCCTGGTTTTGGACCTTGTCGGTGCTCGGCATCATCTTTATTCCTTCTTTGTTCGCCTCGCTGCTGGAAATGTTCCAGAAGCCCGGCGATGTGCTTCTGGGCCAGCACCTCAGTACTTTAGGGCGCTCGGCTGGTCGACACTTCGCTCAGGCTGCCTTTACGCTCGTGTGTCTTCCCTATGAGGCCTATTTCAGTCTGGATGCCATCATCCGCACGGGCGTGCGGATACTGATTACCCACAAGCGGCTGCTCGAATGGAATCCGTCGGGCGATGGGGAGCGCCCGAGCCGCTCGGACCTCGTCGCCTCCTTTCAGGCGATGTGGATCGCCCCCCTTAGCGCTTTAGCCGCGGCGATCTACCTGGCGTTGTCGAAGCCAGCCGGGTTATGGGTGGCTGGGCCCATATTGGGCCTCTGGTTTGCTTCTCCGGCTATCGCCTGGTGGATCAGTCGGCCGCTGATTCGCCGCGCCGCCAGATTGACGGCCCACCAGACGCGCTTTCTCCAGAAGATTTCCCGCAAAACCTGGGCCTTCTTCGAGACCTTCGTCGGCCCGGAAGATCATTGGCTGCCGCCGGATAACTATCAGGAGCATCCCGTGGACAGGGTCGCGCACCGCACGTCGCCGACCAACATGGGACTGGCGCTCCTGGCGAATTTAGCCGCCTACGACTTCGGCTACATTTCAGCCGGACGACTCGTCGAACGCACGGAGAATGCCCTCCACACGATGGCAGCTTTGGAGCGGCACCGGGGCCACTTCTACAACTGGTATGACACCCAGTCTTTACAGCCACTGTTGCCCATCTACATTTCGACCGTGGACAGCGGCAACCTGGCGGGGCATCTGCTAACCTTGCGGGCCGGTCTGCTTGCACTTCCCGATCAGCAGATCCTGGGGGCGCGCTGGTTTGACGGACTGAGTCACACGCTCGGGATTATTGAGGACACGGCGGCAGGAGCCGCTCTGGCTCCACTGGCGCAACTTCAGAAGGATCTGGCGTCTGCCTGTGATTCCCGGCCGACCACGCTGGCGGCGGCGCGGCTGTGCCTCGACCGGCTGGCGACGTCGGCGGAGGATATGGTCCGCAGCCTCGACGCCGATCCCGAGAGCCAATTGCGGTGGTGGGCCCGCTCCCTCGCCCGGCAGTGCCGGGATGCCATCAATGAGTTGACGTTTCTGGCGCCGTGGACTTTATTGCGGGCTTCCCTGGATAAACTCAGCGAGTTACCGGATATCGGCGAAATTCCGACGCTACGGCAATTGGTCAACCTTGAGGTGAATCTCCTGCCGGCCATCGAGGCTCGGCTCGCTTTGGCGGCAACGCCCGAGGAGCGTGCCCGGATTGATAAGCTGCAACGGCTGATCACGAAGGCAAGCGAGCGCGCCGCAACCAGGATTGCGGCAATCGAAGGGCTGGCCCGGCAATCAAGCGAACTCGCCCGGATGGAGTATGATTTCCTGTACGACCAGGCGCGTCACTTAATGGCTATCGGCTACAACGTGAGCGAGCGTCGGCTGGACTCGAGTTACTACGATCTGCTGGCTTCGGAAGCGAGATTTCCCACTTTCGTGGCGATTGCTCAAGGAAAGGTGCCGCAGGAGAGCTGGTTTGCCCTGGGACGTCTCCTCACGAGCGTCGGGGGAGAGTCGCTTCTCCTTTCATGGAGCGGGTCGATGTTCGAATACCTCATGCCGCTCCTGGTGATGCCGACCTACGAACACACCTTGCTCGACCAGACTTGTAAGGTGGCGGTGGAGAGGCAGATTGAGTATGGCAAGAGGCGCGGCGTGCCGTGGGGCATTTCAGAATCCGGTTACAATGCCATCGATATTCATCTCAACTACCAGTACCGCGCCTTTGGCGTGCCCGGCTTGGGACTCAAGCGCGGACTGGCCGAGGACCTGGTCATTGCCCCCTATGCCTCAGCGCTGGCGCTGATGGTGGCGCCCGAGGCGGCCTGCTCGAATCTCGAGCACCTGACCGCGGCGGGATTTGAGGGAAAATTTGGCTTCTATGAAGCCATTGACTACACGCCGGCGCGCCTGCCCCGGGGCCAATCGCGCGCCGTGGTTCGGTCCTTCATGACCCATCACCAGGGCATGAGCTTACTCTCCCTGGCCTATCTGCTCCTGGACCGGCCGATGCAGAAGCGGTTCGAGTCGGACCCGTTGTTCCAGGCGACCATGTTGTTGCTTCAGGAACGCATCCCCAAAGCCACGACGTTCTACGTGCAGGCCGCCGAGATCGCCGGTTCACAACCAACTTCCAGTGTTCCGGAGACCCCGGTGCGAGTTTTCAACAGCCCGGATACGCCGATACCAGAAGTGCAGTTGTTGTCGAATGGCAGATATCATGTAATGATCACCAACGCCGGCGGCGGTTACAGTCGCTGGAAGGACATCGCCGTCACCCGCTGGCGCGAAGACAGCACCTGCGACAACTGGGGCACGTTCTGTTACCTCCGGGACGTGACGAGCGGGGAGTTCTGGTCCACCGCCTATCAGCCAACCCTGAAGCGATCCGGGAATTTTGAGGCGATTTTCTCGGTGGGGCGAGCCGAGTTCCGCTGCCGCCAACAAGACTTTGACGCCTATACCGAGATCGTGGTTTCGCCCGAAGACGATATCGAGTTGCGCCGCATCACCATTACCAATCGCGCTCGGACCACGAGAGAGATCGACGTCACGAGTTACGCCGAAGTGGTCCTGGCCCCGCCTGCCGCGGATGCACTGCATCCGGCGTTCAGCAACCTCTTTGTTCAGACCGAGATCATCCGCCACCGGCAGGCGATCCTCTGCACTCGCCGGCCCCGCTCCCTTGACGAGCCGGCGCTCTGGATGTTCCACCTGATGGCGGTGCACGGGGCGGAGATTGGCGAGATTTCCTACGAGACCGACCGCATGCAGTTCATCGGCCGCGGCCGGACCGTCGCCGATCCACAGGCGATGCGCGATCCAGCGGCGCTCTCGGGCCGCGAGGGCTCAGTGCTGGACCCGATTGTCGCCATCCGGTACCGGCTGGCGCTCGATCCGGGAGAATCGGTAACGGTCAATGTAGTCTCCGGCATCGGCGAAACGAGAGCGGCGTGCCTGGGCCTGGTGGAGAAATACCAGGATCGGCGTCTGGCGGACCGCGTCTTTGATCTGTCCTGGACGCATAACCAGGTGGTCTTGCGGCAGATCAATGCCTCAGAGTCCGACGCACAGCTCTACTGTGCCCTGGCGAGCGCGGTAATCTACGCCAACGATTTGCTCAGAGCCGACCCCAGCGTCCTCATCAAGAACCGCCGCGGGCAATCCAGTCTTTGGGGCTACTCCATTTCCGGCGATTTGCCCATCGTGCTGCTGCAGATTGAAGATCCGGCCAATATCGAACTGGTGCGCCAACTCATACAGGCCCACGCGTATTGGCGGTTAAAAGGATTGGCTGTGGACCTGCTGATCTGGAACGAAGATCACGCCGGTTACCGGCAACTTCTCCACGATCAGATCATGGGACTCATTGCCGCAGGGGTCGAAGCCAGCGAGATCGATCGGCCCGGCGGCATTTTCGTAAGGCCTGCGGACCAGATATCGGAGGAAGACCGCATTCTGTTTCAGACGGTGGCCCGCGCCATCATCACCGATAGCCGGGGGTCGCTGGAGGACCAGCTCAACCGGCGGAGCCATGTGGAAGTGACCGTACCGCCCCTGATGCCGATCCGAACCCACCGGGCCGACTCCCCGGGGACGGGCGATTTGTCCCGCGGTGATCTGATATTTTTCAACGGGTTGGGCGGATTCACCCCGGACGGACGCGAATATGTCATTACCACCACGGAGCAGCAGGTGACTCCGGCCCCATGGGTAAATGTGCTGGCCAACCCGCACTTCGGCACCGTCATCTCAGAGAGCGGCCTGGCCTATACCTGGAGCGAAAATGCCCACGAGTTCCGCCTCACTCCCTGGGGGAACGATCCCGTGAGCGATGCGAGCGGGGAAGCTTTTTACCTCCGTGACGAAGAGACCGGCCACTTCTGGTCCCCCATGCCGCTGCCCGGCCGCGGCGCCGCGCCTTACGTCAGCCGCCACGGCTTCGGCTACAGCGTTTTCGAGCACACCGAGGACGGCATCAGCTCGGAGGTGTGGGTTTACGTGGCCCTGGACGCCCCCATCAAATTCACGGTGCTCAAAGTTCGGAACCTGTCAGGCCGGTCGCGCCGGCTCTCCGCCACGGGCTACGTAGAATGGGTTCTGGGCGATTTGCGGTCGAAATCCGCCAGGCACGTTTTCACTGAAATTGACCCGCATAGCGGCGCCCTCTTGGCCCGCAACCCCTATAACACGGAGTTTGCCGATCGGGTCGCCTTCTTCTCGGTGGACGCTACGACCCGGACCTTAAGCGGCGACCGGACTGAATTCCTGGGACGTAACGGCACGCGGCAGAGTCCTGCCGCGCTGTCCCGGTTGCGGCTGTCCGGAAAGGTGGGAGCCGGTTTGGACCCCTGTGCCGCGCTGCAGGTTCCTTTCGAATTGGCCGACGGGCAGGAGCGGGAGGTCGTTTTCACCCTCGGCGCCGGGCGGGACGCTGATGACGCCAGGGACCTCGTGCAGCGCTTTCGAGGTTCAGCGGCGGCGCGTGGCGCCCTCGATGCGGTGTGGCATTACTGGAATCATACTCTCGGCGCCGTGCAAGTGGAAACCCCCGACCAGTCCCTCAACGTGCTCACGAACGGCTGGCTGTTATACCAGACCCTGGCGTGCCGCGTTTGGGCGCGCAGCGGCTACTACCAGTCGGGGGGCGCCTTCGGTTTCCGCGATCAGTTGCAGGACGTGATGGCGCTGATCTACGCCGAGCCGCACCTGGTGCGGGAGCACCTGCTCCTGTGCGCCTCCCGCCAGTTCCCGGAAGGAGATGTCCAGCATTGGTGGCACCCCCCCTGGGGCCGGGGCGTACGGACCCATTGCTCCGACGATTACCTCTGGCTGCCGTTGGCGACCTGCCGCTACGTCCTGAACACCGGGGACACCGGCGTTTTGGATGAGCCTATCCACTTCATCCAGGGCCGCCCGGTAAACGCGGAGGAGGACTCGTATTACGATCTGCCCAACCGGTCTGAAGAAGCGGCCAGTTTGTATGACCACTGTGTGCGGGCCATCCTGAGGGGCCTCAGATTTGGCGAGCACGGCTTGCCGCTCATGGGCTCCGGCGACTGGAATGACGGCATGAACCTGGTGGGCGCACACGGCAAAGGGGAAAGCGTCTGGTTGGGCTTTTTCCTTTATGAAGGGCTCACGCGGTTCACCGAGGTGGCCCGGGCGCAGGGTGATGTGTCCTTCGCCGAGCGTTGCGCCAGGGAGGCGGCCGGGCTGCGCCGCAATATCGAGGCGCATGGCTGGGACGGCGAGTGGTATCGCCGGGCCTACTTTGACGACGGTTCACCGCTGGGGTCGGCGCGCAACCCCGAGTGCCGGATCGATTCCATTTCGCAGAGCTGGTCCGTTCTCTCCGGTGCGGGTGATGCGGCCCGGGCCCGCCTGGCCATGGAAGGCGTGGATCAGCGTCTGGTGCGCCGGGAGCAGGCGCTCATCCAGCTTTTAGATCCGCCGTTTGACAAGTCGGATTTGAATCCCGGCTACATCAAAGGGTACGTCC
>CAYNMI010000016.1:0-18645 GCA_964398095.1 uncultured Desulfobacca sp. | reverse complement strand
CCTCAAAGCGCCGGCCGGAGGGGAGGGGAGAACGCGCCAACCGCCGGCGCACCTGGTCGCTCACGGCGGTGAGATTCTGCATCACCAGTTCCGGCCGGGGGAACACCCGGGGGTTGAGGCGTTGCAGGATAAAGCGCGGGGCCCCGGCGGTCGGGGTCGTCACCAGAAAGGTGTCATTGACATTGCCGCGGCCATATTCCCGGACGTCCAGGACCGGTCCCGGGGAGGTGAACTGCGAGGCGGCGGCGAGAAGATGGCGCAAGGTTTGACCTCTGCCCGGAGGAATTAGGGTAAATCCGCGGCGCCGGGGTCCCGCCTGGGCTTGGGGGCGGGCGCGACCTCCATCATCCCTGGCCCGGGGGCGCCGCCCGCAGCCGCCGGGCCACCTGCTCGGCAAAATCTCTCGTGATGCTTTGCAGATTGCGGCTTTCCGGGACGGGACCGGAATCGCCCCAGCCTTTCTGTAAGGCCTCCTGCTTCTTCAGGCGGAAATCCTCCACACTGGCCGCCATATCCTTCCAGATAATCAATTTCTGGAGGATGTGGCGCTCCGCCGCGGAAAAATCCTTCTCCAGGTCGAAGGCTTCCCCGCTTTTAGTGGTATAGAGCATCGGCGATTTTCCGGATTTAAATCGTTGCCAAAAGTTTTTTCTTACCCCCCCCTCACCCTAACCCTCTCCCCCCGCTGGGGGGAGAGGGAATAAAAGGGAAGAATTTTTGGCAAACGCTATAATTCGTTCCTAAGCAGAAATTCATGAGCCTGGAACTCACCCGTAAAGGATGAAAAGTTATGGTGTAGGACAGCCGCCTCCGGCTGTCCTGCCGCAGGGCGCGTCTTAAGCGCCGATCATAGCGGCCACAGGCCGCCCTATAAGAACTTTCGGAATCGAATTGCAACCATATCAAGAGGGCAGGCCCACCCGACCTTCACTGCATCCGGCGGATACGCACCTCGATCTCCGGGTTATCTTTAAGCAGGGCCGCCAGCCTGGCGGGATCCGTCTGGCCGAAGTGGTAGGGATAGAGAATCCTGGGTTTCAAGGCCCGAGCCGCGTCGGCCACCATCTCCGGGGTCATGGTGTAGGGGAGATTCATGGGCAGAAACGCGATATCAATGTGTTTGAGGGCCTTCATCTCCGGGGTGTTCTCCGTGTCCCCCGCCACATAGACCCGCTTATCCCCGCAGGTGATGACATAGCCGTTGCCCCGGCCCCGGGGGTGGAAGGGTTCGCCGCTTTCCCGCTTATGCACCAGGTTGTAGGCCGGCACCGCTTCGATGCTCAAGCCGGCGACGGTCTTGACCTCGCCATTGGCCATGACCAGGCCGCCGGGCATCTGGGCGGCCGCGGCCTGGGTCAGCACGACCGGGGTGTCGGGCTGCCGCAGCCGCGCCACCGCCTGGGGGTCCAGGTGGTCCCCATGCTCATGGGTGATGAGAATCAGGTCCGCTTTAGGGAGCTTGGCGTAATCGGCATACTGGCCCACCGGGTCCACATGGATGACCTTACCGCCGAAGGTGAACATCAGGGTGCCGTGGCCGATAAAGGTGATCTTCAGATCCCCCGCCGCGGTCTTGATGACATCCTCCCCAAAGGGCGGCGCGGCCTGCACCACGCCGGCCCCCACCATCAACAAAATGCCCGCCATCAGGCCCAAGAGCTGCATAACCAACCTCCGAGATTACCGGCGCTGCGCCTGGATGAACTCCTTATCGGGTAATTCGGACGCATAACCATAGAACAATCGCTAGACCCTGCCGGTTCCCTGGTCGATGGCCGCAATGGTGATCTCGCACAGGGTGTCCAGTTCTTTCAGGGAGATGCACAGGGGTGGCAGCAGCACGATGACATCCCCTAAAGGCCGCAGGATGGCCCCCAGCCGCCGGGCCGCCAGGATCACCTGGTGGCCGGTGCGCCGTTTAAGGGGGAAGGGTTCCCGGGTAGTCTTATCGGCCACCAGCTCGATCCCCACCATCAGGCCCCGTTGCCGGATATCCCCCACGTAGGGATGGTCGACCAACCCTTTCAGGTGCCGGGCCAGCCGCTCGATCTTGGCCGCCAGCCCCTCCAGGACCCGGTCGTGGACGAAGATATCCAGGCTGGCCAGACCCACCGCGGCCGCCAAGGGGTTGCCGGTATAGGTGTGCCCGTGGAAAAACGTCTTAAAATCCTCGTATTCCCCCAGGAAGGCCTGGTAGATATCGTCCGTGGCCAGGGTGGCGGCCAGGGGCAGGTAGCCCCCGGTGATGCCCTTGGCCAGACAGAGGAGGTCGGGGCTCACCCCGTCATGTTCGCAGGCGAACATCCGGCCGGTGCGGCCGAAGCCCACGGCCACCTCGTCGGCGATGAGGAGCACCTCATGGCGCCGGGTCACCTCCCGGACCTTCGCCAGATAGCCGGGCGGCTGGGGGATCATGCCCGCGGCGCCCTGCATCACCGGCTCCACGATCACCGCGGCCAACTCCTGGTGGTGGGCCGCCACCAGTTCTTCCAGCCGGGCGAGACACTGGTCCCCGCAATCCTCCCGGTGCTCGCAGCGGTAGCAATAGGGGGCCGGGGCCTCCAGGGTGTCGAACAACAGGGGCCGGTAAATCTCGTGGAATAAGGGGATGCCGCCCACCGACACCGCCCCGATGGTGTCGCCGTGGTAGGCGCCGCTGAGTTTCAGGAAGCGCTGCTTCTCGGGCCGACCCCGGTTGCGCCAGAATTGGAAGGCGATCTTCAAGGCCACCTCCACCGCGGTGGAGCCGTTGTCCGAGAAGAATACCTTTTTCAGGCCCGGCGGAGTGATCTCCACCAGGCGGCGGGCCAGGAGGATGGCAGGGGGATGGGCGATCCCCAGCAGGGTGCTGTGGGCCACCTGGGAAAGCTGCGCGGTCAGGGCCCGGTCCAGTTCCCGGCGTTGGTGCCCATGGAGGTTGGCCCACAGGGAGGAGACCCCATCCAGGTAGCGGTTGCCCTGGATATCATAGAGGTAAATCCCTTCACCCCGGCTGATAATCAAGGGGGGGTCTTCCCGGAAGCCCTGCATCTGGGTGAAGGGATGCCAGAGATGCTCCCGGTCCCACTGCTCCAGAGTCTTGGGGTCGTACACCATGGTGTGCCTCACTCCCGTGGCGGCGGCCGGAGCGCCGCGGTCTCATGGCCGGCCTGCCGGCCTCACCCTTAATATATGCAAAAAGACGCCGGGAAGGAAGATCATCCAGCCGACATTTTGCCGGGCCCGGCCAGAGCGCCGCCGGCCAGAAACCGGCCTGGCATCATGAAAGGGGGTGAGGCATCGAGGGCGCCCTGCAGGCAGGGACGCGGGAGGGCTTGCCGGCCGAGGCGGATTAGGGCTGAGTCCTGGAGGCCGCTGGGGGGTTAAGAAGAGGTGATTTCAGTAAAGCCCGCCGTCGATGAACGCCGGGGATCGACCAGTTGAAACCGCCGCATTTTGTTGAACAGGGTGGTGCGGCTGACCCCCAGGGTCCGGGCGCTGAGCTGGCGGTTCCAGCTAAAAGACTCCAGGGTTTCCAGGATGATCTGCCTCTCGGCCCGGTCCATGGCTTCTTCCAGAGTCAGGTGTCCGAGGGTCTCCGAGGAGGTCGCGGGCTTGCTTTCCCGGATATTGGCCGGCAGAGATTCGGGGACGATAAACTCTCCGGGGCTCAAGATGACGGCGCGTTCGATGACATTCTCCAGTTCCCGGACATTGCCCGGCCAGGGGTATTGGAGACAGACTTGCAGGGCGCTCTTGGAAATGCCCTTGATCTCCCGGTGATGAACCTGGTTGAAGTGATTGATAAAATGGCTGGCCAGCGGCTCGATGTCACTCAAACGGTCCCGCAAGGGCGGAATGGTAAAAGAGACCACGTTGATGCGGTAGTAGAGGTCTTCCCGGAAGTTCCCCTTGGCGACCTCGTCTTGCAAGGCCGTATTGGTGGCGGTGATGATCCGCACGTCCGTCTGAATGGGGACATTGCCCCCGACGCGTTCGATGACCTTTTCCTGGAGGACGCGCAGGAGTTTAATCTGTAAATTGGGGGAGGCGGAGTTGATGTCGTCCAGGAAGATGGTGCCGCCGTTGGCCTCCTCGAATTTCCCCTTTTTATCCCGGATGGCGCCGGTAAAGGAGCCCCGCACATGCCCGAAAAGCTCGCTCTCCAGCAGGGTTTCGGACAGCGACCCGCAGCTAATCTTGACAATAGGCCCCTCCCGGCGGTGCGAGTTGGCGTGGATATGCTTGGCCAGCATGGACTTGCCGGTCCCGGATTCGCCGGTGATCAGCACCGTGGCCATGGTGTCGGCGATGGTGTGCACCAGTTCCAGGAGTTGGTCCATCTTGCGGTCCCCCACCACCAGATGCTCATCCAGGCTCCAGGGCTTGATGCGCTCTTTCAGGGAGTCGTAAGACGCCTGCAACTTTTTCTGCTCCAGGGCGTGGGTGATGGTGAGTTTGAGGCGGAGATCGTCAATGGGTTTGGTAATGTAGTCATAGGCTCCCAGTTTGATGGCCTCCACCGCCCCGGCAATGTGACCGTGGCCGGTAATGAAAATGACCGTCGTATCAGGGGAGCGGCCTTTCAACTCCTTCAGGAGTTCAAAGCCGTCGAGCCCGGGCATCTGGATGTCGGAGAGGATCACCTTATAGTGATCGTCCCGGATTTTGGCCAGGGCGGCCTGGCCATCCAGCACCGCATCGGCGCTGAAGCCTTCCAGCATGAGCATCTCTTTGAGGGACTCACATACCAGGGCGTCATCATCGACGATCAGCAGGTCTTTATTCGCCATGCAACTCTCCCGATTCGGCATAGGGTAAGAGGACCCGGACCTTGGTGCCCACCCCCGATTGGCTTTCCACCTCTAAGCGGCCATCATAGCGCTCCAGGATCTTTTGGCAAATGGGCAAACCCAACCCCAGCCCTTGGGTTCCCTCCTTGGTGGAATAGAACGGCTGGAAGATGTGGTCCAACTCTTCGGAGGTGAGGCCGCCGCCGGTATCCTGAAAGGAAATTTCCATCAGGCTATCGTGCAGATAACCCTTCACCTCCAGGTGGCCCCCCTGGGGCATGGCCTGGAGGGCATTCTTGATGATATTGATAAACACATAATAGAGGTCCGCCTCGGTAACGATATTTTCGAACTCCGGGGGCGGATGAAAATCGATCTGCACCCGCTGATCGCTGGCCTGAAACATCATGATCTTAATGGCGTCCTGGAGCAGGTTGAGCAACGTGTCGCTGGCTCGGGGCGGCGCCTTAAAAGGGTTGGCCGAGAACATCAGCGACTTGAGGCTCAGGGACATCTTCTGGAGCCCCTTCTGCGCTTCGGTGAGGTAGCGTTCCACACTCGGGGGATCCTCTTTCTTCATGATGGCCAGGGACAGGTAACGCCGGATGCCGTCCAAAGGATTGTTCAACTCGTGGGCCACACACAGGGTGAGTTTGCCCATGATGGCCAGGTGTTCGTATAGTTCCAGACGCTGTTTCAGTTGTTCCGCCTCGGTCACATCCTCGACCAGCAGCAATCCCCGGAGAGGGTTGCGTTCATCCGGCACCGTGAACATTTTGATACCCAGGTAACGAACCTCGTTATCCTTGGTGCTGGACTTCAGGGAATAGAATTCCCGAGGCTCCTGACTGGCCAGGACTTGTGTAAAGGCCTGCTCCAGGTTTTCCCGGTCCACAGGGTTTAATCCCAGGCAGGGGAACAAGTTTCGCCCCACCAGGTCCCCCTTGGTTAAACTCACCATCCGCTCCAGGGCAGGGTTGGACTGGACCACGGTAAGATCCTGGTCCATGAACGCCATGCCCACCGGGATCTCCTTGGTGATCCAGGTGGTCAAGGTCGGGACAAACACCTCCTCAGGCGCTTCCCGGGACTCCAAAATCTCCACCAGCAGCCGGCCCATCAGCCAGCCCAGGAAGAGATCCCGGGAGCCGAAGGGGTTTTTGTCCTCCCGATCGGCGAGATTAATCACTCCCCAGAATTTATATCCCGTGAGCGGGATAACCATAAAGCTGTTCGTCTGGTAGGTGGTGCGACGCGGGATGAGGGATAATTGCGAGTCCCGACTCAAATCAGGGACCAACAACGGCCGCCGGTGCGTGGCCACGTAGCCCATGACCCCTTCGGTGGTGATCATGGCCCCGGTCTTGGACTCCGAGTTGGGACCCAGGGCCGCCAGCCCGGAAAATTGGCCCCGGACCGCATCATAGAGGAAAATGGAACTGTTGGTCACCTGCAGCAATTCCTGGGCCGCTTCCAGGAAAAGACTCCCCACCTCTTTGAGATCTCTCTGTTCCCAGGCCTGCTCCCGTAACTTCCCCAGGACCCCAGCCTCGGGGGTGGTGGAGACCAACTCCAGGGCCTGCCAACCCAGGGACTCGGCTCCCTGGAACACCGTTTCCAAATCCCGCTGCGACCGCATCAGGCGCTGGTACTCCAGGGCACGCTCAATGGCATGACGCAGGATTTCGGGCTGCAAGGGCTTGGGGAGGTAATCAAACGCCCCGAGCTTCACGGCATCCACCGCATCCTGGTAACTGGCAAACCCGGTGAACACGATCACCAGGGTCTCAGGATGATGCAGCCGCAGGTATTGCACCAACTCCATGCCTCCCATCTGAGGCATGATCATATCGGTGAGAACCAGATCGTAGGGATGGGCCTGAATCGCCGCCAGGGCTTCCTTGCCGTTGGCGGCGGTGGTCACCAGGTAGCCGGTTGGCAGCAGAATATCCTTTACGAGTTCCAGGATGGCCGGTTCGTCATCCACTACCAGAATAATCGGTTGTTTTTTCATACCTGGCTTTTGCCTGCTCCTTGGCATGACCGCCGTTTGGCAGCCTCCCTTCAATCTTGTTCGGGCATTATGCCCTAAAACTTAATTTTCGTAACCGGTGCGTCAGCCCTAGAAACTGCATACTGCCAATCAATTAACCCGACTGCTTCCCCCGCCCCGGTGGCTGAGGGGCAACTGCTTAAGGCCCTAAGGGCGTTGGGTCTCCCGGGACTTACCGTCGCCTGCCACCCCGGTCCCATATTGTTGCTCCAGGAAGCTGCGGTAAGCCTGGGACCGCACCCGCGCCAACCAGTCCTGATGGCTGAGATACCAGGCGATAGTGCGCCGCAGCCCCTCGGTCAGCCCCACCTGGGGACGCCAACCGAGCTCACTCTCAATTTTGTCGAGGTTCAGCGCATAACGCCAGTCGTGGCCGGGACGGTCAGGCACCAGCGTGATCAAATGGTCCAGGTCCCCCAAGTCCGGTCGCATCTCCCGCAACAAACCCAGCAACCGGTGCACTAACTCCAGGTTGGGGACTTCCTGGCGGCCGCCGATATTATAAGTCTCCCCCACCCGCCCCCGCTCCAAGACCTGGAGCAGCGCCTGGCAATGATCCTCCACGAAGAGCCAGTCCCGCACATTGGCGCCTTGGCCGTAGATGGGAATGGGCTTGCCTTCCAGGGCCTGGCAGAGGGCAAATGGGATCAGCTTTTCCGGGAACTGGTAGGGACCGTAATTGTTGGAGCAGTTGGTGATGAGCACCGGCAATTGATAAGTGTGGAAATAGGCGCGCCCCAGAAAGTCTGAACTGGCCTTGGACGCGGCGTAGGGGCTCCGGGGGGCGTACGGCGCCGCCTCAGTGACCGGCGGATCATCGGGCCCCAAAGAGCCATACACTTCATCCGTGCTCACGTGTAAAAACCGCGGGGCCGCCGCGCCGGGGGCATCTTCCCAGGCCCGGCGGGCCGCTTCCAGCAGGGTGAAGGTCCCCACCACATTGGTGCGCACAAAGACCCCCGGGTCTAAAATCGACCGGTCCACATGGGACTCCGCCGCAAAGTGCACCACCCGGCGGATGGGATACCGGGAAAACAGGTCCTGAACCAGTTCCCGGTCGGCCACATCCCCCTTGACAAAGGTGTAGCGGGAATCGCCGTAAAAACCGCTGAGGTTCTCGGGATTGCCGGCATAGGTCAGCAGGTCCAGGTTGATGAGGTGCCAGTCCGGCCGGGCCCGCCGCAGAAAATGGAGGAAATTGGCGCCGATGAATCCCGCCCCGCCGGTTACCAGTAGAGAACTCATAAGCGGTCCTGATAAACTTCCCAAAACTGCCGATAGGCTGCCTGCCAGTCGGGCATGAGGTCCAGGCCGCTCACCTGGAGCAAGCGATTGTCCAGGATTGAGTTGGCTGGCCGGAGGGCAGGGAGGGGAAATTCCGCCGTGGTGCAAGGGATTACCCGGACCGTAATCCCCGCCTTCTTAAGGATCAGACAGGCGAATTCATACCAGGTGGTCTCCCCCCGGCAGGTCGCATGATACGTGCCGAAGGCCTCGGTCGCGGCCAGCGCCAGGAGTTGCGGCGCCAAAGCCAGGGTGCTGGTGGGGGTCCCGCGCTGATCGTGCACCACCTTCAACTTCCCGGCCGGCGCCTGACTGCGGCCCCGGGCCAGAATGGCCGTGACGAAATTGGGGCCCGGCAGGCCATAGAGCCAGGCCGTGCGCACGATGAAGTGGTCGGGGCACTGCTGCCGCACCCACTCTTCTCCCAAAAGCTTGCTCCGGCCATAGACCGACAGGGGACCGGTCGGGTCCCACTCCACGTAAGGCCCCGCTTTGGCCCCGTCGAAGACATAGTCCGTGGACAGGTGCACCAATTTTATTCCCAGGCGCCGGCAGGCCACCGCCAGGTTCCGGGGGCCCAGGCCGTTGACCCGCAAGGCCCCGTCCGGGTCCGACTCCAGGTCGTCCACCCGGGTGGCCGCGGCGGCGTTGATCACCACCTCCGGGCGCTGCCGGGACAACGCGCCCCACACCGCCTGGGGATCGGTGATGTCCAGATCATGGGCGTCAGTGGCCGCCACCTCCCAGCCCTGCCGCCCGCCGCACTCAACCAGGGCCTGGCCTAACTGCCCGGCCGCGCCGGTAATTAAGAGTCTCCCGGCCACAGCCCCATCCCTTTTCTCGCCCGCATCTCATTCCAGCCGGAAGGGGGAATCAGGATCATTCTCAAACCGGATCTCGTCCACCGGTTCGCGGCGCCCGGGGCCGCAGTACAAACGGTTGGTGAAGTTGCAGACATAGCCCGGCCCCTCACCCACATTCCGATAGCCATGCACCACCCCCGGGGGTACGATGAGCACCGCCGGGCAGGACGCCCCCAAGAGGAAATCCTGGCGGGTCCCGAAGGTGGGGCTGTCGGCCCGGTTATCCCACAGGACCACCCGAAAATCCCCCGGACCGGCAAAACAGAACATATCGGTCTGGTCCCGGTGGGCATGGGGCCCTCGCCCCACCCCCGGTTCAGTTACAGACATATAGGCCATCACCGGGAGATGTTCCGGCGCCACTTCATCCTGGCGGAAAATTTCCGCCAGCCAGCCGCGTTGATCGTTATAAAGCGCCAGAGGTCGGCAAATCACCCCGGCAATCTTGACTTCCAAATTGACTCCTTTCAGTTTTCCCAAGCCCCATAGGGGCAAATCTTACGCTCCTGATCCCCGAGCCTGGAGCCGCAGACCTTTCCAACGGCTTTTTGAAACACTTCTTGTAACATAACCCAATCCTTCGAAAAATCCAATAAAGAATGTTCCGATTATTGAACTTTTCCAGGGTCGGGAGTTAAACGGACAATCATGACGACGGGAGGGCGGCGTCTCCCCGGCAGGCCATCCCTGGCCGAACCTCGGGTGGTTGCGGCCTGGAACCTTAATCCCCTGGGCGGCCCGCCGGGCGTCTGCGGTTTCACGCCAAGCCGGGGATAACCCCGTTCCCCGGCTCAGAGGGTCCGGATGTAGGCGAATACCGCCTTAATCATGGGATCGAAATAGGGGCTGAGGATGGCCTGATGGGTGATCCGCTCCAGCAGGGCTAAAGCGACGATCAGGAAGGGGCCTATCTGGAGCAGGAGCGACCTGGCCCTAACCTTATCCGGCGGAATCAACTCGCAGACCAGGGAGCCCAGGGCCAGAGGCGGCAGAGGCAGGAGATTGTAAACCGCCGTGGTGACGTTGACCCCGATCACCATCAGAAAGACCCGGGCGTCCCAGGAGAGCATTTTCATGAAGAATACGAAGCTGCCCCCGATGCTGGCCAACAGCAGGTTGGCTATGGGACCGGCCAGCCGGGTGATGACCATGTCGAGGCGCGGGCGGGCAAACTTGCTGGCATCAATCGCCATCGTCCGGGGCCAGCCGAAGCCACCCACCAGGTAGCAGATGGACCCCAAGATATCCAGATGCAGGAAGGCGTTGAAATGGAAGCGGTCTTTGGCGTTTATCCGGGAATCCCCTAAAAAGGAGCTCACAAAAGCCTGGGCTTCGGCGTTGATCATGACCGCCAGCAGCACTGAGACGCAAAAAGACACCACCGCGTCCGCCGCAAAATTATGCGGGTCCAGGACATAAGGCACGGGCCAGGTCGGGTCTAAGGGCATAGGCTTAACTGGTCTTCCTGACAGAGAGAAGGCAGGACAGCCTTGCCCTGCCTTCTCAGTCTACCAGATTAGTGGGTAAAAACTATCCCATTAAGGGATCAGGCTCTTACTTCTCCTGATCCAACATGCATGGGCCGCGTGGTGAAGCGGCAAACGATAACGGCAATGATCAAGAAACACGCCGAGATGATAAAGGCCCAGGTCAGGGACCCGGTGAGGTCTCTGATGGTGCCGGCCAGCTTGGTCATCCAGAAGCCGCCGCCCCAACCGAGGAACACCAGGCCATAGTTCATACCCAGGTTCTTGGGGCCGAAAAAGTCAGCGGTGTAGGAAGGCATAAGAGCCAGGCCGCCGCCGTACTGCCAGTAAGCGATACCCACGAACACAAACAGCAGGAAAATGTTGCCGCTGGCGATGATCACCGGCAGCAGGAACAGGGCCAGGGCCGATACCAGACAGTTGATGGAATAAGCGTTGCTCCGGCCGAGGATATCGGAATACTTCCCGGTGCCGATCCGGCCGCAGGCATTGATCAGGCCGCCGAAGGACGGCAGGATCCAGGCGTTCTCAATCAGGAATTGGGAGCCTTTTGCGGCTTTCTTCAGGATGGGAGCGGCGTTGGCGATGATCATCAAGCCTGACTGGGTGGTGCCGATGAACAGGAAGATCAGGGCATATAACTGCCAGGTCTTCGCCGCCTCGGAAGGTGACCAGTCGATGATGGTGCCCGCCGCCTTGGCCGGGGCTGCGCCGGCCTTCAGCTTGGGCCCCGGGGGTACATAACCGGGTTCCGGCCAGGACAACAGGCTACCGGCGATGATAACCACCGCGGCAAAGAAGATGCCCATAAAAATCCAGCTATAGGTGACGCCGCCGGACTTGATCAAATAGGCGGCCAGGGGTGAGATGTACAAGGCTGCACCGCCGTAACCGCTGACCACCAAGCCGGCCACCAGACCGCGCCTATGCGGACCGAACCATTTCAGGGCCGCCGGGGTGGGCGCCGCATAGCCGATGCCCATGCCGATGCCGCCCAGGACGCCGAAACCGAAGACCAGGCCGCCATATGATTTCATCAGACCGGCGATGATACAGCCCACCGCCAGAAAGAGGCCGCCGGTGATGGCGCCCACCTTGGGCCCCAATCTATCCTGAATCCGGCCACCGGGGATCATTAATAAAGCAAAGATGATGACGCACAGCGAAAATGGGGTGGCTGCCTGGGCATTGGTTAAATAGGTCCACCCGGCGGCGGGGCCGTCAGTAATGAGCTGCCCGGCTTTGGGCACGTTGATCAATTGCTTGGTCCAGACACTCCAGGCATACAGGATGCCCAAAGTAAGGTTAATGGCCGTACCGGCAAATACCACTACCCATGCTCTGGTTGGTTCTTTTTCTGCCATGAGGTCCCTCCTTTAAGATAAAAGATGGAAAAAATGTGAGGGGTTATGAAAAGATAACTTGCCACGCCTATTTCCCTATCCTCTAGTCTCACCTCCTTCTCAGGATAAAATTAAAAAAAATTAAAATTGTGATAAAAAGTGCAAGATATATGTGAAGGCTATAATAGGCATGAAAAAATTCGAGAGTCAATGAAAATAACTAAAACCCCTGGGATTAAGAATATTTTCACAAACTTTTTCCCTGCCCCCCCTCATCAAATCGCCCCGCCGGGAGGACCATTCTCCCCACCCCAGGGAGTGCTTTACCCGATATACATGAGCCTCTTGCAAATATCTCCCTACCTGTCATTCTGAGGGAGCGGCGCGACCGAAGAATCTCATAACAAATAGATAATACTTGATTATTAGCTTCGATCAGGATGACAAAATACCTTTTTGCAAGAGGCTCACCTGCTAGATGGTTCAACGATTGCCGGCTCCGGCCCCATGATACCAATTCGCATTCACATGGTCGCACAGGCGTCTCGCCTGTGCAGGCGCAGGATAAAGCCTGCGGCTACCGAAAATAACTCTTTGAATGCAACTCGGTATGAGTCTGCGGCCTCTGCCGTCTTGGCGGAGCCCGGTGGGGGCGGTCGAGTCTGAGACCCCTCAGGATGACTGCAAGGCGAGATTCCGGGGAGAGCCGGGTAAGTCGGGGTCGATAGTGAGTTGCCGTCCATTTGGGGGCGCCGGCTAGCGCCACCCCGCCCAGACCTTTTCGGCCGCGGCCACGGTAAATTCCAGATCTTGCGGGGTATGGGCCCGGGAGATGAACAGGGCTTCGAATTGCGAGGGCGGCAGGGAAATCCCGGCCGCGAGCATCCCCTGGAAGAATTTTTGGAACCGGCCCAGGTCCGAGCCCTTGGCCTCCTCCAGGTTGCTTACCGGACCGGCGGTGAAAAACAGGGTGAGCATGGACCCCACCCGGTTGATGGTCAGGGCCACGCCCCGGCGGGCCGCAGCCTGCATGAGTTCCCGTTCCAGCCAGGCCCCCTTTGCTTCCAGGTCCGCATAAGCCTCGGGTTCTTCCAGGGCTTTTAAGGTTGCCAGGCCGGCGGCCACCGCCACCGGATTCCCTGACAGGGTGCCTGCCTGGTAGATGGGGCCGCTGGGCGCCATCTGAGCCATCAGGTCGCGCCGGCCGCCGTAAGCGCCCACCGGCAGGCCGCCGCCGATGATCTTGCCCAGGCAGGTGAGATCGGGCCGGATGCCGTATAATTCCTGGGCTCCGCCCCGGGCCACCCGGAAACCGGTGATCACTTCGTCGAAGATCAATAGAATGCCGGCGGAGTCGGCGATCTGCCGCAAGCCCTCCAGAAACCCGGGCCGGGGCGGCGCCACCCCCATGTTCCCGGCCACCGGCTCCACGAAGATGGCCGCAATCTCTTCCGGGTGCCGCGCCGCCGCCTGGCGCACCGCCTCCAGGTCGTTGTAAGGCAGCGACATGGTCAAAGCCGCGATCTCCGCAGGTACGCCGGGACTGCCGGGAATCGCCTGGGTGAGGACCCCGCTGCCCGCGGCCACCAGGAAGGAGTCGGCATGGCCGTGGTAACCGCCGTCGAACTTGATCACCCGGGCGCGGCCCGTGGCGCCCCGGGCCAGGCGCAGGGCGCTCATGCAGGCCTCCGTGCCGGAATTGACCAGGCGCACCATCTCCAGGCCCGGCACCGCGGCGCACAATACCTGCGCCAGTTCCAGTTCCCCCGGGGTGGGGGCCCCGAAGCTGGTGCCCTGAGCCGCCGCCGCCTGAACCGCGGCCACCACCGGGGCCGCGGCATGGCCCAGGATCAAGGGCCCCCAGGAGCCCACGTAATCCAGGTAGGAGTTGCCGTCCACGTCAAAGACCCGGGCCCCGGCCCCCTTCACGATGATCCGGGGGGTGAGGCCCACGGCCTGCCAGGCCCGCACCGGGCTGTTCACCCCGCCGGGGATGATCTCCTGGGCCGTTTGAAAGAGCATCTCGGAATTGGCATAACCGGCCATGGCTCACTCCTTGAAATACCGCATGGTGGTCTTTTTCAGTTCGGTTTCGCTGAACAGCATCTCGTAGTCCCGGAGGCCGGTCTCCGCCGCCATCTGCGCCGCGATCTTGACGCACTCTTCCGGGGTGCGGCCGTGAATCATGGAATAGAGGTTATAAGGCCAGGAGGGCGCCGGCCGGCGGGCATAGCAGTGGGTCACGGCCCGGTGCCCGGCCAGGTGCCGGCCGATGCGCTTGAGGTCGGCCTCGGGCACCGCCCAGGCCACCAGGGCGTTGGCTTCGTACCCCGACTGCTGGTGGCGCAGGGTGGCCCCGAACCGCCGGATGTAGCCCCGGGCCATCAGGCTCCGGATGGCGGCCAGCAATGCCTCTTCCCCGATCCCCAGTTGCTCCGCCACCTCCAGAAACGGCTGGGGGCTGATCTCCAGGTCCCGTTGCAGGGCCAGGATCACCTTTTTGTCCAGGTCCGACAGCATCAACGGCTTCCCCAATCTCCCAGGGAATATAGATCAATCCGCCAGGCTTGGCAAGGGCGGCAGGTGGGCGCGGGTCGTGGGGGCAACTCGAGGCAGGATAGTCCGGATGACCGTCCCTTCACGCTGAGGCACTGCATGGGGTTATTGCCACTTCACCCGGTCCCCCACCTTGACGCCGTATTTCCCGGCAAAGCCGCCGGGCACTTCCAGGACATATTCCACCGGCGCCGGCGAGGTCAGGTCCCCGGGGAAGGTCGCGGGCACGTTCCGGGTTAGGCCCGCCACCCGCCCGGCAGTGATCCAGATGAAGTCCAGGGGAAACCGCATCCCCCGCATGCAGAATTTCTGCACCTCTTTTCCCGGCATGAAAAAGAGCATCCCTTGACCCATGGGCAGCGCCCGGCGGTTACTCAGCCCCTGGTAGAGCCGCGCCGGGGTGTCCACGGCTTCGGCCTTGATCGTGACCTGACCCACGGTCACCCAGAGCCAGGGGTTGCCGTATTTCGAGACTTCCCGCGCCTGGGCCCCACCGGTCAGCCCCAACAGGGCGAGGGCGAGCAGCCCGGCGAGCAAACGGTTTCGCATGATGCGCCTAACTCTCCTCTGGTCCTAAGCGTGGTCGTCCGGCATCAGCCGCTCCAGCAGGTGTTCCACCAGGAACAATATGGATTCCAGGTCCAGGTAGGACCCGATGCTGGCGTCGAACCGCACGCGGGCCTGGGGGGCAAAGCCTTCCGCGGCCTCCGCGTCCCAGAAGGACAGCAGCAGGGGCGCCCGGGGCAGGGGCCAAAAGACGGCCTGCACGTCGGCGCCCTCGCCCAGGGCCACCGGGTGGCCCCCCAGCTGTGCGACCCGCTCCCCCAGCGCCGCGGCCCGGCCGGCGCAGTGGTCCGCCAGCTTCTGCTCCAGGCGGGCCAGGGTCTTGGCCTTGGACACCGAGTTGGGCAGGCTCTGGTAGGCGATCCAGCGGCCCGTCACCGGCTCCTGTCCCTGAGAAGCGATATAATTATACAGCAGAATGGCATCCCAGGGGTCGGCCGGGGCGTCCGGCGGATAACGCAGCTTATCCTTGAACACCTGGAGGCGGTGGCCGAAATAGACCAGGTCCAGGTACGGCCGGCCGGCCTCTTCGCCGTAAGTGGCGCCCAGCCCCGGGGCCAGGGCCGCAAAATCCAGGGGGGCCACCTTGTCCTGGAGAACCTCCAGGGAAATGGCCAGGGACTCCCGGCGCCGGCCGACCCCCGCCTCCTGCTGGGCCCGCACCGCCTCCCCCATGGCCGCCCCCGGCCCGGTGAGGTGGGGGCATTTACTGAGGTCCTCCCCTTCCTTGATCACCTGGGTGGCAAAGGCCAGGCAGGTCGCCTGGCCGCAATCGCCGCAGTTGGTCCGGGGCAGATTTTTCAACACTTCCATGACAGTAATCGCCATCAGATTCAGCCTCGCTGCGCCAGTTTATCCTCCAACAGGCGCCCCAGGCCGGCCAGGTGCGCCTTCTCTTCCTGGGCCAGGTTGAACAAGACTTCCCGGGTTTGGGCCTGCCCGCAGCGGTCCACAAACCTGAGGTAGAGGTCCAGGGCCTGGGTTTCCAGCATCATGGCCAGGTCCAGCACCTGGGGCGGCGTTTGCAGGTGGGCCTGGTTGGTTTCGAGAAATTCCTGGGCGTTAAAGCCGCCTTCCAGGACCTGGGGCACCACGCCGGCTTCAAAGGCCTGCAGGTCCTGGCCGCCGCCGGTCACCTGGCCGTAAACTTCAAAGAGCCGCGCCTCGTGCCGCACTTCCACCTGGGCCAGTTGGGCGAAAAGGTCCTGCACCTCCCGGTCCCGGGACTGTCGGCGCAGGGTTTCATAAAAGAGCTGCAACGCCTTTTCCATGCCGTACGCCAGGGTGATGATCTCCGCCGGGGATTCATCCCCCCTGACCAGATCCAGATTGAGTTCCCGGGGGCCGGTGGCCTTGTACCCCTGAAAGGCCTTGATCCCGCCCGCCAGGTTGTAGACCTCCTTGAACCCCCAGCCGTTCAGCATCTGGGCCGCCACCCGGCTGCGGCCCCCCGTGGCGCATTGCACGATGGTGGGTTTTTCCGGGTCCAGTTCTCTATAGGTGTCCGGCAACTGGGGCAGGGGCATGAGCCTGGCCCCGGGCAGGTGGGATTCTTCGTATTCCCCGGGCTGACGCACGTCCAAAATAGTGTACTCGTCTTCCCGGCGCCGGGCCATGTAAGCTTTGGCCTCCTCAGCCTCCAGGGATCTCACCGGGGCAAAAAGCTTGGTTAATTGTTCCTTCATCGGTCTGCCTCCCATTGACGCCTTCGGAGCCGCACAGGCCTGCATCTGACCATGAGGCCAACGCAGGCGAATGCATGCCGTGCGGTTTGCCGTTAAGCTCTTATAAGTTTATACCAGATGGGGATTTTTCAAGAGGTTAGGGATAAATCTTGAGAAATAATTTATCCTGAGAAATCTGGATAGGGTTACCGGGCATAGCCTGATTGATTCCCCGCATCTTTTCCCCGGCGGTGTCGGCCTCGCGCCTTGGGGAAGGCCCCGTGGGAGAGAGCCAGCTTCAGGACCGCTCGAAGTCATTAGATTTACTGGGTTTCCGCTTGCGTCTGAACAGCCAGCGGTTGAAGGCCAGCAGGTAACCATTACTGCAATGCCGACAGGCGTAAGATTTACTGCCGGGTATACGGTGCATCCAGGGTTTACGCTTTACTCGGGTTAAGGGCGTTTGGCAATGCGGGCAGAGGCGCGGCATATAATCGCTATTCCCCCATCTTTCAATAATATTTTGATTAATTTTTCTAGGCGCTTATTTTTTTACCGGTGAAAACCTTGCCTGACCACCTGAACAGCATCAGTTCAATCTAATCAACGTGGCCGGCCGTGACCCTGCCCCGCCAATTGCCGCTGGGCTTGAAGATGGGCGCCCGGCAGGCCCTCCACCTTGAGTCCCATTGATTTACGCTTCCCATCAAGCCCCAAGCATTAAAATCCACTTTTCTTTAAATTTTGACCTCAAAAGGTGGGGGGTAGGGAAATTCGATGCCCGCGGGATCGCAAGGGCACTGCAAGGGTGCATCTTGAGAAGTTAGGATAATTTTTTGGTGCATTTCTAAGGGGAGATGCTTAATAGCCTCGCAAGCAAGAAAATAATAAACTTTAATGCGATTATCATATGTTACTTCCCATCCCTCCCGCTCCCAGATTATATTTTCAATTTTTACGTTAATTTGAACATGATTGTCAACAGGTCCTTTTTTTAATCCTTCAGATGTGGCTCGAAAATGAAAAATATTCGTAATGGCATCCGGTAATTCAAAAACCGTATTATGAGGGGGCAGAAAGTAATATTTTATCGTGGCCATTGTATCCTCCGAAAAAATATTAATTATAATTATTTCTTATGAGTCTCATAAATAAATTTTATATTTCAAGAATATTTAGAATAAATGTCTCAATAATAATATGGGTAATGTCTCATTATGCTAAAGCCACGCAAAGTTCTGATGGTGGGCCGTGCCCACCCTACATTTTACTGGCCGGGGAAGGTGGGGCCGCTGGCCCCCTTCCCCAGAATTTTCCTGGCCCTCCCCACAATCTTTTCTTTCCTCACCCTAAAGCCGCGAAAAAATCCGCACGTCCACGGCAAAGAGGCCCTTGGTATAGAGGAGCAGCGGGTTGAGTTCAATCTGGTCCAGTTCCGGGTGTTTGTCGGCAAAGGTGGCCAGGGCCTTCATGGCCACCAGCAGCGCCTCGGTGTCCCGGGGCGGCAGGCCCCGGTAGCCGGTGAGGAGCGGGTAGCCCTTGATTTTTTTCATAAGGTCTTCTAATTCACTTTCTGCCGCGGGGAGAAGGCAGAAGGCCACGTCCTTATAGATCTCGGTGTTGATGCCGCCCAGGCCGAACATTAAGGCGCGGCCGTACTGGGGGTCGGTGATGGTGCCCAGGATGACCTCCAGCCCCCCCGCTTTGGCCATGGGCGAGATACTGACGCCGTCGATGGTCACCCATTGCTCGTAAAGCTGGGTGGCGTCCATGATCTCGCGGTAGGCCTGGCGCACCTCGTCGTCGTTCTCCAGACCCAGATAAACCCCGCCCATGTCGGTCTTGTGGGCGATGTGGGGGGAGGAGATTTTCATGGCCACCGGGTAACCGAACTCCTGGGCCAATTGCACCGCGGCGTCGGCATCCAGGGCCAGGGGGGCGGCCGCCGCGGGGATGCCGGCTTTGGCCAACAGGCTGACGGCCTCCGGGGGCGGCAGCAGGCGCAGACCCTCGGGCGCCGCCACCCGGAGCCGGCCCGGGGCCGGGGCCGGCCGGGGCT
>CAYNMI010000015.1:0-18781 GCA_964398095.1 uncultured Desulfobacca sp. | reverse complement strand
ATATCTCCGTTTTCCGAGGAAATCATGGTGGCCCGGACACTCATCCGCGCATAAGATCCCGTGGTCGGCATGATTTTCGAACTCGATAATCCCACTGCGCTCACTCCCACGGTAACTTCTTCGTAATCGCCCGGAATCCGACTGGACGTTTCTAACGTGAACCCGCCAAACCAGCCCATAATCACTCCCTTGCATCAGAATCCCGGCAAAGCGCCGCCGCCTTCCTGGTAGGGCGGGCGTCACCGCCCGCCTTCCACTTTTTTAGGCCAGCTCCGGCACCACCAGGAGATCCGCCGTGCCCTGCCAGACATTGGTCTTGGCGCCGCCGGTGACGGGGTCGCCGATGATAAACTGCGCCTGCAATATCTCCCGGGCCGGGGCCTCCAGGGACGGAGGCACCAACAGCAGGTTGGGCGTCATCCCCAGGGGCCGGCCCTCGGCGTTGGCCACGGACATCATGGCCGCCCGGGCCGCGGCGTAGTTGGTGTCGTTCAGGCTCTCTTTGCAGGCATAGGCCATCTGCCACAGCCCATAGGCCGCCGCGCCCCGGTAATCCACCCCGTAGCGCAGTTTTTTCCGCATGAAGGCATGCTCGTCATCCTGCCGGTCCATGCGCACCAGTTGGACGTCCCGCCGCAATTGAAAGATGAAGGCCTTGACCGCCCGGCTGGTGTCCAGCAGATACCAGGGGGTGCCGGAGCCGCCGCCAAAGTTGGAGATGGCGCCGGCCCCCACCGGATGCGTGGTGGCAAAAAAGTTCTCCCCGTCATAGCACGCCGTGGCAAAGCCCCCCTTCAGCAGGTCCGCAATCAACTTCTCCGGGTGTTTCCGCGCTTCCTGGGCCAGGGCCGCCACAATGGGATTGTAAAACCCCAGTTGATCGTCTTCGATATCGTTCCGTTCCACCTCGATGGTGGCTTCCCAGTCCTTGGTTTCCACCTGGAAGGCCTGGGGTTCCAGAGAGCTGATCTGCCGGTCGCCGATCCATTCCCGGACCATGGGAAAATCCAGGAGAAACTTGTAATCCATAATCCGGGTGTTGGCCGGCACCGTCATGGCCACCCGCTCATACCAGGTCTGCGTATCCTGGAAAGCGGCGTTGAATACCGCGGTAAACCCCGTGTACAGCCGGGCTAAACTTTCTGCATTGATGATCATGCTCGATTCCTCCCTTTACCTGGCGATATCGATCCAGCCGACAGTGGCCGAGATATATTTGACCAACTGGCCCGCTTTGACGGCGTTGGTAACCCCCGCGGCATCGTCAAAGGTGTGGTCGTCGGTGGCGTACATGTCATCTCCCACCATGGCCTGGGCGATGGACACGGCGTCGAATTCGAAGACCCCGACGCGCCGCAGCCTTACATTCATGCCGCCGTCGCTGCCGCCGGTGTTGTCCACCTGTTCCATGGCCACCCCCACGCTGCGATAACCGCTGGTGTCCGCCGCCGGCGCCGCATAACCGGCCGGGTTGACACACACCAGGGAACCGGCGTAGATTTTCACGTTGGCTGCTACCGGATACTCCACCTCGATACCTTCCCGGTACGGTGTAGCCCGGTCACGGGTTAAAGCTGACATATCCTTCTACCTCCGCTTATTTTGGTTTCTGACTTCCGGCAGGATTTCTTCCTTCCTGGAATAACTACCCGGTTTGGGCCTTGGCCTTTAAATATGCCTCCGGAGGCACGTTCAGGGACCGGCACACCGCCAGTTCCTCCGGGAGCAAACCGTGCTCATCATTCTGGCGCTCCTTGAGGAGCTGCAATTCCTCTCCGGTGGGCACCAGTTTCGGGGCCCGGTCCACATAGGTCTGGAAGCCTTCCGGGTCCAGGCGACAATATTCCAGCGCCCACCCCCGTTGGGCCGGGCTGACCTTGCCGCAGCGCAGGGCTTCTTCCACCACCCGATCGGCCGTGTCGCTCGCCAGACGGGCCTTGAGAGCCTGCAGTTCCTCCTCGGTCTTGACCAGGCGCGCCGCCCCGACTTTCAGGGCTTCCACCGCCCCCTTCAGTTGGGACAGGGAAATCTCACCCGGCAGGTCCAGGGTCGCAGCCAGGTCCCGGAACGCCTCCAGCGCCTTGCCGCAAACCGCCCCCTCTTCCACCTCGGGCGTAAGCCCCATCAAGCGTTTGAGCTTTTCCACCATCTTTGCCTTCTCCTTCCCTGAGTCCATCTGCATCGCCGGTGCCCCCGCCGTCTCACCCTCCCATTTGGCCACCAGGGGCGGCAAATGGTTGATGGCGGGCACGTTGGTCAGACCGACGTGCATCAAAGCCATGGGTTTGCGGGTCTCGGGGTCCAGCCGCAGCACCGGCGAAAAGTAACGATACTCCTTCTTCTCCAGATAATCCCGGGCTTGCTGGGTCCAATCCACCCGGGCCCAGAGGCCGTCGCCCCGGGCCTCCAGGTCTTTGATCCACCCGGCCGCCGGCGCCCGCTCCCCTTGGAGGGACTGGTGCTCGTAATCGATCACCAGATCCACCCCCCGGGACCGGAAACCCGCCACCATGGCCTTCAGGGCAGTCTCGTCCACCATGAAGGGCTCCCGGTGGTCCGCCAATTCCACTCTCCCCAGGGGGAGCAACCGGATCCACTCCGGCAGGCTGGGAGTCTGGTTCTGACTCACTCTATTCGAGGTCATCTCATCCTTCCTCACATCGTCGATCATCGGGCCGGTCATGAGCCGAACTCGTTATCATCCGGGTGCTTGGCCGAAACTAAGGCCCAGAAGTCATCACAGAAACCCTGTTCAAAGAGACCGTAGGGAATCCAGCCTTTCCCTTTATCGCCCCAGTCTCCCCAACTGTTGATAAACCCGATGGCGCCGGCTGGATCATCCCAATAACCGGACTTCCTGGTATTGGAGTAGGCGCAGGTGTAAACCGCATGGCCTCCCACCGGCCTTTCCGTAGGTTGCGGCCGCGGTACCCAGCCGTCTTCTTTCACCTGGTCGATGGACGGGAAAACCGTAAACCCGAATACCACCGGGAAGCCGGCCCGGATATAGGCCTTGATCTCGGTCAGGTTTTTCAGGCGCACGTACCGCAGGGCCGCAAAATTCTGGGCATATCCCGTGGCCACAAAATCCGGGGGGGCGTCAAAGGTTTCGACCTTATACGGCCAGAGCGCTTCGGGGGGAGACCCCAGTCTCACCAGGGCCCGCATCCCGTCCCGGATATAGGCCCCTGAATCCCCGGTGAAGCCCCCCAATCTCCGGGCCGCCTTGTAAAGGTAGAGCCGGGAGATGGGCGTATAAATGCCGGTGGTCTTAATGCCGTCGAATTCAAACGCCCCGGTGATCCCATGGGCCACGCAGGCATTAAGATTGCCCTGGTCTTTGATCGGCGGTATCCATTTGAAGAAATCCACCTCCGGGATTTCGGCCGTGGCCTCCACCCGAACGGATACCTCAGGAATATCCCCATGGGTAAAATCCCGGGGGTCGGCATGTTCTTTGCGCCACCCCAGACCCTTCACGGCTTGTACCCCAGCTTCATGGCCATCACCTGGCTAGCCTTGATGGCCGTTTGCGCCGCCTGCTCCTGATCCGCCGACACGCAGATGCCCGCCTTGATTTGCTCAAACACGGTTTCGGCAATCTTGATGGCCGCGATGGCCGCGGTGACCTCGGCGCTGGGGGCCAGCGTGTTCAAAAAATTCAAGATTGAGTCGGCATTGGCCACAAAGCTGGCCGCGTCCGCCACCTCCTGGGCGGTCGGCGAACAGAACGCGTTTTTCAAGGTCTGGCACCCCGTCGTGGCGCCCATGAGCAACCCCATGATGACCCCGGCGATAATAAGTGGTTTTCTCATGTTCCTTTTAACCCCCTCCTCCTGATATGATCTCCCGCCTCAGCTTCCCTTCCTTGCGTCAGGAGGCCAGGCTGATCGCGGCATCATGCCACTGCCTTCTGCTGCTTTGGCCCCGCCCCCGGCGCCGGCGCCTCGGGAGACCGTAAAGGGCTCGCCCCGCCGCCCTCCGGCATCGGGATGCCGAAGCGCTCCGCCACGTGCTCCATCTCCAGGGGCACCCCCATGGCCGCCAGGTTGCGGTACACCTCGGACAAGGTCTTGAGATCCTCTTCCTCTTCAAACCGGAAGCGGAACCAGGGCAGCGGCTTATCCCAGCCGAAGTTGAATCCCACCAGGGGACGCAGCAGTTGTTCTCTTAACGTCGCGGCCAGGGCCTGGGCATCGGCGTCCACCAAATCCCGGCGCACCTGCGCATGTACCACGGCCGTCGCATACGTCCCCGTGGACCCCGCCGTATCCGTCGTCAGGGTTTGCCCCAAAATCGCCTTGGACATCTCCCGGTTGCAAAAGTCCGCCATGAGTTGGTAGGGATTGACGCCGCTGGACCGGGAGGTGGCTTCCACAAATTCGATTTCGGTGGATTTGCTGATTACTCCTGCCGCATCGGAACCCAGGTTCCGGATGGCCTGCACCAGGGCGTCCCGGTCGGCCGGGGAAGCGGTGGTGTCATACTTGCCCAGCCTTAGCGGCATGCCGAACACCTCGTTGAACGCCGCCCAGTCCTTTAAGGCAAAATTCTTCAGCAGATACATCCAGCCCACCACCCGCAGGACTCCCGACCGCGTGGCGTGGCCGCTCCGGGCCTTGTAGCGGTGATAGATCACCTTCCAGAGGGGGGGCGTCACCCCTTGCCAGTTCGCTTCCGCGGTCAGCAGCCGGGGCTTCCAGTCTTCCCCGAAGGTCACCTTCTTCTGGGGAATCCACCTCAGCTCCGCCACTCGGGCCTGGCCCCCCGTCACCTCCCAGATGATTTCGCTCAGGGCGAAGCCCTTGCCGATGGCGTCCAACAGGTCCAGCAGGACCTCTTCCAGATTGGGGATACCATAGACGATCTCCCCTACCCGCTCCGCAATCCGTTCATCTTCCGGGGTCCGGGCGAAGGGCAGCACCTCATAGTCCTTGGCCAACACCGCCATCTTCCGGGTCTGGAGAATGGCCGTCAGGTGCGCGTCCTTCTCCTCCATTTCCTCGAACAGCTCCATCTGGCGGTAAACGTCCCCCTGGTCCGCCTCCCGGAAAATCTCCGCCAGGCGGTTCGGGGTCAACCCCGAACTGGGGTAAGTGCTCCAGCGTTCTGCCAGGCTGACCGCCGACAACTCCCGGGTCTCCGGCCTGACCGTCTCTTTAAACAGCCTCCCGAACAAATCCTTCAGCCCCATAGTGTCTCCTGGCTGCGAGCCGCAAGCCGTCAATTTTGCTCATCCCAAGCCGATTCAAACCGGTCTCACTGCTCACTGCTCACTGCTTACTCCTGCTAAAATGCCCCCCGGCCCTGGAACATCCGCGTCTTCAAAGGGATGTATTTCGGCGCCTCTCCCGTCGGCAGGACCCGGGCCAGGCTCACCGCCCCTTCCAGGGCGTCCGGCCCATCGTCGTGCAGCGTCCGGGAGGGAAAATAGAGCAACTGCTCTACCAGCAGTTCCTGGTCCGAATGTCCCCGGATGAAGCGAATCTTGCCCCTCTCCAGGAGCGGGGACAGGCTGGCTACCCGGGTCTCCTTGGCGATGCGGTGGGTTACCCCTCTCAGCGGCAGCACCTGGCCCCGCTCCACCATCAACCGGTCGAACTCCTTGAGCAGCAGCCGCTGAAAGAGGTTATCTTCCACCCCCACCAGGTGATAATTGAGTTGCTGGTGCCGGTTGAAAATGGTGCGCATGACCTGCTCCAAGGTGGTTTTCTGGATCACTGCATCCATCACGTAAAACACCATTTCCCGGCGGTCCTGCCCCACGCTGATAAAGGCCTTGTAATCGGCACTGGCTCCGGTCTCCAGGGATGGGTCAAAAAAGCCCGTCACCAAGAGATCGCGATCTTTCAGGCTGTCCGGATGGTAGTAATGAATCCACTCCTCCTGGAAAAAGCCTTTGTCCGGCGTCGGTTCATTCATCTTTTCCTGGTTGAAGGCCACGGTGCCCATCAACTCCTTTTGCCGCTTCAGCCGGGCCACCGGGTGCCGGGCCTCCCACAGCGACGTGCCGTCTTCCCCTAAGGCCCGGTAAACCCGGCGTTGAAAATGGCAATAAGGCTCCTCCGGGCTGGTCAGCATCAGGTGCAGGGCGCTGCGCCATCGCAGGATGGTGCCGATGATCATCAGGGTGCCCCGGGCGTCCAGGGAGGGATAGACCGCTGATTTGACCCAGTCCAGAATGGAGGCGACGATTTCCGGATTCCGCACGTTGGCGTCATTCTCCAGGTCATCCAGGATGACCAGGTCCGGACGCCACTGCTTGTGCTTCAACCCCCTGAGGCGCTGCCCCCGACCCCGGGCTTTCACCCGGATGTCGTTCAAGGTCACGAAATCATCCACCGGCTTGTTGCCCTTGACCAACTCCCCGAAATCCTGCTGCAATTTTTCGTTGTAAAGCAGCTCCAGGTAGATGTAGCCGGTGAGGTCCGAGGCCAGGTCCTCGGTATCGCTGCCGATCAGGATGAAATGCCGTTTTCGGAAGCAGATCTGATGGAGAACGTAGCCAAAGCTGCACACCGTGGTTTTGGCAAACTCCCGGGGCGCGGCCACCACCATGGGCGTCACTACGTCTTGGTCCCCCCTCTCCAGCATCTGCACCAGCTCATGGTGGAGAGCCGCCGGGGCGTGGGAGAAATAGTGGGGGAGATATTTCCGGCAAAAATAGAGGGGATCAGAGGCAGACCGCTCCAGCCGCTGCTTCTGCTTGCTGTCGCTGTCTTCCCAAAAGGGCGTCACCTCCAGGGACAGACGCATCAGGATCTTGTCGGCCCGCTGGCGAAACTCGATCTTGGTCAACTTCTTATGCAGATTCATCGCACATCCTTGTGCCCGTGGGGCGGGCCTCCGTGCCCCGTGGGGCGGGCCTCCGTGCCCGCCGTCATTATTATGCGTTGTTCTTATGACCTTGCGTGGGGGCGCCCGGCGCCCCGCCCTGGGCCGTACCCCCCTTCTCAGAGTTCTTCTTCCAGTTGCCGAAAAAATTCCTGCACCCGGAACGAGATGCGCTTCAATTCCTCCTGATCCGTCACCCAGCTTCGCAGAAAATCACTGAACCGGTCCATCACCTGCAACGCCGCCGCCCGCATGTCCCATCCCTGGCTGCACAGGCGGTCGATCAGGGTGACAATCTTGGTGATCTCATCCAATTCCTGCGTTTTTATGTCGCCTCGGATGATGAGCCGGCCGGCCTTTTCCCGGAGGATGCCCTTCAGGGCCTCTCCCAGCCATCGGGGGGATACCGGCACCTGCCGCCGCTTCTCTTCCCATTGCCCTTCTTGGTGCCACCGCTTCAAAGTCGGAAGGGCCACCGGGAGTAGGTCTTTGATCTCTTCCAGTTCCTTGCCTGCCAGGAAAAGTGACTGCGCGTCCTCCCCATAAAGGTCGCGTTTTCCCTTCTTCGCGCGTTTTTTCATTTCTGTCATGGTTGCCTGGGTATACGCCAAAGTCGGTAATTTCTCCAGCACGCCTGAAACAGTTGACCATCAACTCCCTTGCCTCACTCCCGCCGCTGCCAACTATTCGTGCCCCCACGTCTATCCTCTCCTGTATCGAGGCCTGGTTGGCCCGGTTTAACCCTATCGCCCCACCTGCTTGCAGGTGACCCGCCAGTCTTGGCCCCGGCTTTCCGGCCTTGGCCGGCGCCGGCTGCAGCCTGCGGCTACCTGCAGGCTGGAATTTTTCCGGAGGCTTTAATAAATTTCGGCCATCTTATCCCTGACCGCGCTCTCCAAAATCCTGACCGTGCCCCCGGTGATCTTGACGCCCTTGAGCTTGCCCTCCCAAAACCAGCGGTACACCGTAGAGCGGGACACCGCCAACCGGCTGGCCACTTCCCGGGGCCGCATCAGACGTTCTTGGGCCATGGCTTTTTCCTCCCTTTCTGGCACTGCTTCTGCACCATTCAAGATTCGTGCTACCCGCAAGACGCCTGTCCTCTCCTGTCCCATATCCTGCTTTCGGCCGGTCTCCCGAGACCCTGACCGCACCTTGCCGATAGGATAAGCCCGACGGCATGAGGCCGCCGGCTTTAAGGCGCATGGGCACGCCCCGTCTCAGTCCTGGGCCCCTCCGGGGCACTGCTGTAGGCCATCAACCTCGGTCTTCAAAAATTGCTGCGGGCCGGGGCCCCCGGGACCCAATGGTCATCTGTCCCGGCAGCCTGGCGGGGAGGGTAAGACGCCACGGACAGTTAACGGGGCAACGGGTCTAGGGGTATTTTGCCATCTTCGGGGGTAATGGGCTAAAACCCCCTTAATATTGGGGGGGTAAATCAAACGGTGGGGAAGCCCTTAGGGCAAAATCCAACCTGGTGCATCAACCATAAACTGTACCCCTGGTAGACCCGCAAGCATGCGAGGCGGGATTGCGCCCGCCTCCCGCCTGGGTCAGCGATACCCGCCGTATTTCCCCCGACCCCTGATGCATCATGGCCCCTACCCCTGGCTTGGCCCTTGCAACGGCAAATCCCTGAACCCTCAAGGAAGAGGTAACGTCAACCGCAAGGAGGCTGAAAGATGGAAATATTGCAGAAAAAACGGTTGTTCCGGCCCGATGAGGCGGCCGCGATCCTGGTTCTCTCCCGCCGCACCGTCTACCGGATGATTCGTGACGGCCGGATCACCGGCATCAAGTTGGGCCGCGGCCCCTGGCGCATCCCCCGGGAGAGTCTTACCAGTCTGTTTCCGGGCGAAAAATTTTAGGTCCCCGGGATTCCCGTTCGGCGACAATCCCCCCAGGCCCTGGGCCGGGCCGTTTCTCCACAGCAGGGAAACGGCCCCCGGTCCGGGGCCCCATGCCCTGCCTGCCCGCCTCAATTGGGCCAACCGCACAATTCACCTTGCATTTTTTCCCCTTGACACGTAAAATAACTCCTAGAGAAATTATATAATTGAAATTTCTATGACCTCGGTATGCCCTTAAGGACCCAATGAATAACCGTTTGAGCCCCTTTTACAAAAATATCGCCCTGTGGTTGCTCATTACCCTGGTAATGATCTTTTTGTTCAATTATTTCAATAGCGCCGAGCACGCCCGCAGCAAGGCCACCATCAACTACAGCAAATTCATCGATCTGGTTAAGGGTGATAAAGTCAACAAGGTCACCCTTCAGGGCGATGAAATCAACGGCGAACTGGAAGATGGCAAGGCCTTTAAGAGTTACGCCCCCTCCGATCCCGATCTGATCAAGCTTCTTCAGGCCAAGAAGGTCGAGATCACCGCCAAACCCAAGGATGATTCTCCCTGGTACACCACCCTGCTGATCTCCTGGCTGCCCATGCTGGTCCTGGTGGGCATCTGGATCTTCTTCATGCGGCAGATGCAATCCGGCGGCGGTAAAGCCATGTCCTTCGGCAAGAGCCGGGCCCGCCTCATGACGGAAAACACCGTCAAGATCACCTTCAGTGATGTGGCCGGTATTGAGGAAGCCAAGGAAGAAGTGTCGGAAATTATCGATTTTCTTAAAGATCCCAAGAAGTTCACCCGTCTGGGCGGCCGCATCCCCAAAGGGGTGCTCCTGGTGGGCGCCCCGGGCACCGGCAAAACCCTCCTGGCCCGGGCCATCGCCGGCGAAGCCGGCGTCCCCTTCTTCAGCATCAGCGGCTCCGATTTCGTCGAGATGTTCGTGGGGGTCGGCGCCGCCCGGGTGCGGGACCTGTTCATCCAGGGCAAGAAGAGCGCCCCCTGTATCATCTTCATCGATGAAATTGACGCGGTCGGCCGGCATCGCGGCGCCGGTTTGGGCGGCGGCCACGATGAGCGGGAACAGACCTTGAACCAGCTCCTGGTGGAGATGGACGGCTTTGAGGCCAATGAAGGCGTCATCCTCATCGCCGCCACCAACCGCCCGGACGTCCTGGACCCGGCCCTGCTGCGGCCCGGCCGCTTCGACCGCCAGGTGGTGGTCCCCATCCCCGACCTCAAGGGGCGGGAAGCCATCCTTAAGGTCCATACCCGCCGCACTCCCCTGGCCGACTCGGTGGACCTCTCCATCCTGGCCCGGGGCACCCCCGGATTCTCCGGCGCCGACCTGGAGAACCTGGCCAATGAAGCCGCCCTGTTCGCCGCCCGGCGCGGCAGCGATACGGTCACCATGCCCGACTTCGAAGAGGCCAAAGACAAGGTCCTCATGGGCACGGAGCGCCGCAGCCTCATTTTGAGTGAGCGGGAACGCCTGAACACCGCCTATCACGAAGCCGGGCATACCCTGGTGGCCCGGTGCATCCCGGGCACCGACCCCATTCACAAGGTCACTATCATCCCCCGGGGCCGGGCCTTGGGGCTCACCCAGCAATTGCCCCTGGATGAGCGCCATACCTACCCCAAGGAGTATCTCGTCTCGACCCTGACCGTGTTGTTGGGGGGCCGGGCCGCCGAAGAGCTCATCTTCCAGCATTTCACCACCGGCGCCGGCAACGACCTGGAACGGGCCACCGATCTGGCCCGCAAGATGGTGTGCAATTGGGGCATGAGCGATGAGCTGGGCCCCGTTACCTTCGGCAAGCGGGACGAACACATCTTTCTGGGCCGGGAGATCTCCCAGGCCAAGGATTTCAGTGAAGAGACCGCCCGGGTCATCGACCACGCCATCAAGAACCTGGTCCTCAACGCTTACAATCAAGCCCGGGATCTGCTCACCGCCCATCGACCTCAACTGGAAGCCCTGGCCCAGACCCTCCTGGAAAAGGAGACCCTGGACAGCAACGAAATCGACCAACTCCTGGCTTCTCTCCAGGATTCAAAAGAACCCCCGGAAACTCCGGAAGTCGCGCCCCAACTACCACTCGGCCTCCAGCAGGCCTAACCATGGCGGGCCTGAAGCATCCCTCCGGCCTGGCGGAGATTCCTGAGCGCCGTCATGCCTGGGCCGCGCTGCTGGCTGCCCCTCGCCCCCTGATCATGGGGGTGCTCAATGTCACCCCCGACTCCTTTGCCGACCACGGCCGCTACTTTGAGCCCGCCGACGCCTTGGCCCAGGCCCGGGCCCTGGTGGCGGCCGGCGCCGACATCCTGGACATCGGCGGTGAATCCACCCGTCCTTTTGCCGATCCCGTGCCCCTGGAAGAGGAACTGCGCCGCATCCTCCCGGTCATTCAGGCCCTGGCCCCGGAAATCCCCGTCCCCATCTCCATCGATACTTACAAGGCGACGGTTGCCCGGGCCGCCCTGGAGGCCGGCGCCACCCTGATCAATGACATCAGCGCCCTCCGCTTCGACCCGGATATGGCCCCCCTGGCCGCCGAATTCCAGGCGCCGGTGATCCTCATGCATATGCAGGGCACCCCCCGGGACATGCAGCGGCAGCCGCATTACCATGACTTGCTGGGAGAAATCCGGGACTTCTTCCGGGAGCGCCTGGATGTCGCCGCCTCCCACGGACTCACTCCCGACCTCCTGGTCCTGGACCCTGGTATCGGCTTTGGCAAAACCCGGCAACACAACCTGATAATCTTGAACCGTCTGGAGGTCTTCCTGGATTTGGGTGCCCCCCTTATGGTGGGGCCCTCCCGGAAAGCCTTCATCGGGCATATCCTGGATCTCCCGGCCGACGAAACCCGGGATATCGGCACCCTGGCGGCCCTGGCCGTAGCGGTGATGCACGGCGCCCGCATCCTCCGTACGCATAACGTGGCCTATGCCCGCCAGTTCCTGGCTGTGCTGGAGGCGATCCGCGCCATCCCGGCCAGTGGCTAAGGCAAAATTATTGGTGGGGCGGGCCTCCGCGCCCGCCGCTTTCCCGGTTTAGCTGGGAAGTACGCCCGGCGCACCATTGCATTGACGCACTTAACGTTTTTGCCCTTGACCCCTTCAAAACAATAAGGTTGGAGATGACCTCCGGGCGGCAACCGCCTCCGCCCCCCATCTCCGGAAAGGATGTGCCCTCGCCCCGACTATGTGGCATTATCTAGGCAACCTCCGCTGGCAGGATGGTGTGGATATCATCCTGGTGGCCATCATCATTTACCAGGTGGTCCTGGTGCTGCGCGGCACCCAGGCTATCCAGGTCCTGGCCGGGCTCTTCCTCCTGTTCCTGGCCTACCTGATCGCCCGGCAAATGGAGTTCTTCACCCTCGAATGGCTCCTGGACATCATCGTCAAGAGCTTTGTGCTCATTGTCATCATTCTCTTCCAGGCCGACATCCGCCGGGTTCTCAGTCGCATGGGCAAAAAGGCCCTGTCTCCTTACGGCATCCATCCCCCGGTCACCACCGAGGAAGTCTGTGATGCCGCCGACACCATGGCCAGTCGCCGCATCGGCGCCCTCATCGTCATGGAGCGCTATATCGGCCTGACGGATTTTATCGAAACCGCCATCAAATTGGACGCCCTGGTCTCCAAGGAGTTGCTGGTGACCTTGTTCTGGCCCCACAACCCCACCCATGACGGCGCCGTCATTCTTCAGGGAGACCGGGCCGTGGCCGCCGGTTGCTTGATGCCCCTGTCCCGCAACCCCAGCCTGGACCCCACCCTGGGCACCCGCCATCGGGCCGCGGTGGGGATCACCGAGCAGAGCGACTCCCTGGCCCTGGTGGTCTCCGAGACCTCCGGGCAAATCTCCCTGGCCCAGGGAGGAAAACTCAGACGGGATCTTACCCGCCTGCAACTGCGTCAGGCCCTCCGGGACCTCCTGGAAACCCCGGCCAATAACAAAGGAAACTGGTTTGGCAAACTGGCTCGGCACTTTAAAACGAAATAAGCTCCTGAAACTCCTCTCCCTCCTGCTGGCCATCGCCCTCTGGTTCGCGGTCAGCGGCGAGGAGCGCACCGAGACCAGCCTCCGCATGGTCCTGGAGATGGTCAATCTCCACCACTCTCTTATGGTCACCAGCGAGGTGCCCCCTGCCATCCAGGTCCGGGTGGTCGGCCCCCGCTCCATTGTCAACAGCCTCTCCCAGACCCGCCTCACCCAAACCATGGACCTGGCTGGCTATAAGAGCGGCCGTCACACCTTCTATCTCGGTCCCAACAGCTTCAACTTCCCCCGGGGGGTCCAGGTCATCCGCATCCAGCCCAATCCCATCAACCTGACCCTGGCCGCCACCATGGTCCAGACCATCCCCATCAGACCGGTCCTGGACAATAGCCCCCCCGAAGGCTATCAAGTCCTCAGCGTCAAAATCCGTCCGCCTCAAGTGAAGGTGAAAGGCCCTTCCCCCGAACTGGCCGAGTTGAATTTTATTCCCACCCTCCCCATTAACCTGTCCCACATCACGGGACACGCTATTGTGCCCACGGATCTGGACTACAAGAACCTCCACCTGGCCCTGGAGACGCAAGTCCCTATCCTGGCGGACATCGAGGTCGGCCCCAAAACCCTCTCCCGGACTTTTACCAAGGTTGCCGTGGTCAGCAATCCCCAGGCGGCCAGGGTCTCGCCGAGCCAGGTCACCCTCACCATTAAAGGCCCCTGGCCCCTGGTCCATGACCTCAAGGCCGACGACCTCAAGGCCCGGGTGGACACCAGCAACCTGAAGCCCGGCCGCCACCGCGTCAACGTCTCGGTGGAATTGCCCGCCGGCGTCCGCCTGGAGCGCTCCCGCCCCGCCACCGTGTTGGTCACCGTGGCCAAGTCTCCCTAAATTCAGTGGTCAGTTATTAGCATTCACTCGAAATTGCGGCCGGAAAGGAGGGCGCGGCACCCCTTGCAGCACTTTCATGCGGTTCGGGCGCTTTCTTGAACAGGAAAATGGGTAGGCGCGATTCTACCTCCTTACTGGCCCCTGGCCCCTGGCCCCTGAGAACTTTCTCATTGCCTGGTCTCATCTCCCGTGATACATTCGCCAACTATGCATCCCCTCATTGCACTCCTCCTCGGCGTAGTCCAGGGTATTACCGAATTTCTGCCCATTTCCAGCTCCGGCCACCTGGCCCTCCTGGAGCATTATCTCCACGTCACCGGCGGCGGCCTGGGCTTTGACATCCTCCTCCACGTCGGCACCCTGGTGGCCCTGGTGGCCTACTTCCACCGGGACTGGCTGGACATGGGCCACGCCTTCATCTCCCCCTCCCGGTACAACCGCCCGGAGCGCAAGATGCTCTTCTTTCTCATTGTCGCCACCATTCCCGGGGCCCTGGCCGGGGTGCTCCTGGAAAAGAAGGCCGAAACCATCTTCCGGGAACCGGCCCGCATCGCCATTCTCCTGGGCGCCGTGGGGGTCCTCCTGATCCTGGCCGAAATCCTGGCCCGGCATACCCGCCCCCTGGATCGGCTCACCCTCAAGGATGCGATTCTCATCGGCCTCTCCCAGGCGTTCGCCATCATGCCCGGGGTCTCCCGGAGCGGCATCACCATGACCACCGGCCTCTTTTTGGGCTTCAACCGCCGGTCCGCCGCCCACTTCTCCTTCTTGATGTCCACCCCCATCATCGCCGGGGCCGGCCTCCACCACCTCCCCAAGTGGCTCCACGAGCCCGCCGGAACCCTCCCCCTCCTGCCCGCCACCCTCGGCTTTTTGGCCGCGGTGATCTCCAGTTACCTCACCATCAAGTATTTCATGCGCTTCCTCCAACGCCACACCTTCATCCCCTTCGCGGTCTACCGCATCCTCCTGGCCGCAGTGATCCTGATCTCCGTCTTTTACTTCCCCGGGCGCTGACTGGACATCCCTCCGGGACTTATGATTGATTCCTTATCTAATCCGCCTCCTGAATAATTCCTCCGGTTTGCTTGTCAGAAAACTTATTACATGAATATCAGAAATCATCTGATTTCCAGGGCCGTCCCGGTCTGCTAGAATTTAGGGAACGATCTTGGATAACCAAATGGTGCAGACCCTGCGGCATCAACCTTAAGGATTCCCTCTGTCCGGCGGGAGAAAATCTTTGACAACGATTTCTCCCTGAAATATATTCAATATTTGGGTTTGCGTAAAATTTCACATTTTTACAGCAGTAATTTATGGCTCTTTGGCCCTCCCAAATTTATGAAAAGTTGCCTGGTTTAGCAGGAGGCCTCAACCCGGTCTTTTAACTTTTAACTCTGAACCTTGAACCTTGAACTTCTCTAAGTAGGTGACCCGGTGATCTTACAAAAACTTCTGGCGAAAAGTCCCCGGCTGGAAGCCCGCCTGGAACTCCTGGAACTGGCCACCGGCCTGTTCCTCTTCGGCTTTATCCAGTTCCATCTCTTTGCGGTTTCCAGCATCATTCTCGGCGTGGAGGCCTTCAACCGGGATTCCGCCCGTATGGATGCGTACTATATCTCCTATATCGGCATCCCCCTGGTCATCCTGGCCATCATCGTTCACGGCCTGGTGGCCCTGCGCAAGGCCCCCTGGAAGTTCCAGGAAATGCGCGTCTTCATGCAGCATTCCCGCCGCCTGGAACACCTGGACACCTGGGCCTGGGGCGTCCAGATTCTCACCGGCCTCATCGTCCTGGTGCTGGCCGCCACCCATATCTGGAGCGTCCTGGTCACCTGGCCCATCTCCGCCGCCACCAGCCTCGCCCGCATCCAGGGAGGCTACTTCTCCAACTTCGTCCTGTTGATCGTCGCCGGCGAAATCCACGCCATGGTGGGCCTCTACCGCATCCTGGTAAAATGGAGCTGGATTCACCGGAAAAGATTCACCGCCTACCTGGTCTATACCACCATGGGCCTCGTGGGCTTGGGTTTCCTCACCCTGCTGGTCTTTTATTTCCGTCATATTCCTAAAGGTCTGTCATGAACTGGTCCGACGCACATATTTCTGATGTCCTGGTCATCGGGGCCGGCCTGGCCGGCGAACGCGTGGCCATCGAAGCCGCCATGCACGGCCACAGTGTCACCATCCTGAGCCTGGTGCCGCCCCGCCGCTCCCACAGCACCGCCGCCCAGGGGGGCATGCAGGCCTCCCTGGGGAACGTGGCCATGGGTTACGGCGACAATCCCGACATTCACTTTGAAGATACCGTCAAGGGCTCCGACTGGGGCTGCGACCAGGAGGTGGCCCGCACCTTCACCAACCTGGCCCCGGTGGCCGTGCGCCAAATGTCCCATTGGGGCGTGCCCTGGTCCCGGGTGGTCCCCGGCAAGCGCACCCTGCCCGACGGCACCGATATCGAAGACCTCCAGGAGAAAGCCGGCCTCATCGCCCAGCGCCAGTTCGGCGGCACCGCCAAATGGCGCACCTGCTTCGCCTCTGACGGCACCGGCCATGTCCTCCAGTACGCCATGGATTCCCTGGTCATCAAGCTCGGGGTCACCGTTCACGACCGCACCGAGGCCATCGCCCTGATCCACAGCGGCGACACCTGTTACGGCGCCGTCGCCATGGACCTGCGCACCGGCGAACTCCGGCCCTACCTGGCCAAGGCCACGGTCATCGCCACCGGCGGCTACGGCCGCATGTACGGCGTCTCCACCAACGCCGTGATCAACGAGGGCACCGGCATGTCCATCGTATTGGATACCGGCCTCGTCCCCCTGGGCAACATGGAGGCGGTCCAGTTCCACCCCACCGGCATCGTTCCCGCCGCCATCCTGGTCACCGAAGGCTGCCGGGGCGACGGCGGCATCCTCCTGGACAAAAACCTCCACCGCTTCATGCCCGACTATGAGCCGGTGAAAAAGGAGATCGCCTCCCGGGACGTGGTCAGCCGCTGGATGCTCCACCACATCCGCCAGGGCTTCGGCGTGGACAGCCCCTACGGCCCCCACCTCTGGTTGGATATCCGCCACCTGGGCCCGGAGCACGTCTGCACTAATCTCCGGGAAGTCCATACCATCTGCCAGAATTTCCTGGGCATCGACTGTGTGGAAGCCCTCATCCCGGTGCGGCCCACCCAGCACTACTCCATGGGCGGCGTCCGCACCAACAAGAACGGCGAGGCCTACGGCTTGCAGGGCCTCTTTGCCGCCGGCGAAGCCGCCTGCTGGGACCTCCACGGCTTCAACCGCCTGGGGGGCAACTCCCTGGCCGAAACCATCGTTGCCGGCATGGTGGTGGGCGAGCAGGTCGCCGATTTCGCCAGGGAACAGTCCCTCATGTTCCCCTTCTCCCTGGTGGAAGACGCCATGGCGGCCCAGGCCCGGCGCGTCGCCGACCTCCGCAGCCGCAAAAACGGCGCCGAAGACGCCTACGCCCTGCGCCATCAGATGGAGGAGACCCTCCTCCATAACGTCGGCATCTTCCGCACCGGCGCGGCCCTCCAGGAAGCCGTCACCACCCTCCAGGGGCTCTACGAGAAGGCCCAAAACCTGCGGCTGCGCTCCAGCGGCCTCGGTCCCAGCCCCGAACTCCTGGCCGCCCTGCGCCTCCCCGGCATGCTCCGCCTGGCCCTGTGCATCTCCTTCGGCGCCTTGCAGCGCACCGAATCCCGGGGCAGCCACTACCGGGAGGACTACCCCCGCCGGGACGACGACAACTGGCTGAAACGCACCCTGGCCTATTGGAAACCCGGCGCCTCCCTGCCCGAACTCCAGTACGAGCCGGTCAACATCACCGAACTGCCGCCGGGCTCCCGGGGCTACGGCGAAATGCCCATCGAGGCCGGCGACTAATTTATCAGGTTTTAGGTTTTGGGTTTTAGGGGTTAGTTTTTGTCCCAAAACCTGACACCTGCACCAAAGGAAGTGGCACAGGCTTCCAGCCTGTGGTTTATGTAGGGTGGGCACGGCCCACCAAGAGATAAAATCCTTGTCATTCTGAGCGCCGCAAAGAATTCCCGCGGCCCTGAGATATTATCGGGAGCATTAAGAGGATTCCTTCTCTATCCCCTCCCCCCCAATGGGGGAGAGGGTTAGGGTGAGGGGGAAGGTAATGTTTTTTCGCTCCCTTAATAATGAACCAAAGGAAGTTTAAAATGGCCGAACGATTTCTCACCTTTTCTATCTTTCGCTACAATCCCGCCACGCCCGAGATTCCTCCCCGGATGCAGGAGTATCGGCTGGAAGAAACCATGGGCATGAGTCTCTTCATCGCCTTAAACCGCATCCGGGAGGAGCAGGACCCCTCCCTGATGTTCGACTTTGTCTGCCGGGCGGCCATCTGCGGCTCCTGCGCCATGCTCATCAACGGCCGGCCGGGCTTGGCCTGCAAGACCTTGACCCAGGATATGCCGGACAAAATCACCCTCATGCCCCTGCCGGTCTTTAAATTGGTGGGCGATCTCTCCGTGGACACCGGCATCTGGTTCCGGTATCTCAACGTCCGCACCGAGGCCTGGATTCACACCGGCAGGATCTTCGACCCCAAGTCCCTTGAAGAGCGCATGGACAACCCCACCGCCCAGCAGATCTACGACGCCGAGCGCTGCATCGAGTGCGGCTGCTGCATCGGCGCCTGCGCCACCGCCAACATGCGGGCCGACTTCATGGGCGCCGCCTTCTTAAACCGCATCGCCCGCTTCATGATCGACCCCCGGGACGAGCGCCCCATGGCCAACTACTTCGACGTGGTGGGCACCGACGAAGGCGTCTTCGGCTGCATCGGCCTCATGGCCTGCGACGACCTCTGCCCCATGGAGATTCCCCTCCAGGGCCAGCTCGCCTTCGTCCGCCGCAAAATGGCCCAGATGGCCCTCACCTGCGCCAAATCGGCCTGACCGCCTCAGCCCGGTTCTCCGCATGTTTAACGGCCTCAATTATATTACCCTGTACTGGCTGTCCGGCTTTGGCGACCCCAAATATGAAATCTGGGAGGCCAAGAAAGCCACCATCAGCCGCACTCCGGATTCCTTGAGCTTCAGCCTCTACCTCGCCTGGCCCCTGGAGGAAGCCGACGAAGGCCATGTGATGATCCGGCAGAGAGAGTCCGGCCTAACCCTCGAAACCGACTGGTTCCCGGACGAAGAGTTTGAT
>CAYNMI010000014.1:0-18792 GCA_964398095.1 uncultured Desulfobacca sp. | reverse complement strand
GCATCGGCATCACCCCCCAGGTGGCCGACCAGTTCCTGAGCCAGGGGGTGGACGTGCTCACCAGCGGCAACCACATCTGGAAACACAAAGAGATCCTCCCGTATCTGGAGGACACCGACCGCCTGCTGCGCCCGGCCAATTACCCCCCGGATACCCCGGGCCGGGGCCTTGCCACGGTGGAGACCGCCGCCGGGGAGCGAGCGGCCATCATCAACCTGGAAGGCCGGGTCTTCATGAACGCCATTGAGTGCCCCTTCCGCATCGTGGACCAACTCCTGTTAACCCTTCCCCCGGAAGTGCAGGTCATCCTGGTGGACATGCACGCCGAGGCCACCAGCGAGAAACAGGCCATGGGCTGGCACCTGGACGGCCGGGTGAGCGTGGTGGTGGGAACCCACACCCACGTCCAGACCGCGGACGAGCGCATCCTGCCGGGCGGCACCGGCTATATCAGCGACGCGGGCATGACCGGGTCGGTGGATTCGGTCATCGGCATGAAACGGGAGATCATCCTGGAGCGCTTTCTGACCCAGCGCCCCCAACCCTTTAAAGTGGCCACCCAGAATATCCAACTCCAGGGCGTGGTGCTCAAAATCGACGCCGGCGGCCGCTGCCGGGACGTCATCCGGGTGGTAATGCCCTTAAAATCCTGATCCAAGGTATGAGCCACACCTTCCAGGTATTCCAGACCGTACTGGCCTTCGCGTCGGTGGTCCTGTTGTGCGTGTTGTTGAAGCATCGAGGGATCATCAGGGAAGAACACGGGCCGCTCTTTGCGCGGTTGTTGACCCAGGTGGCGTTGCCGGTGGTAATCTTTTCCAAGCTGGCCACCGAACCCATCGCGCCCCGCCAGCTCCTGCTGGTGTTGGCCATGCTCATTGCGGTCGTCGTCTGCCTGGGCGTGTCCTGGGCCGCGGGCCGGGTTCTGAGGCTGGATCGCCCCAAGATCGGCGCCCTGATGATCGCCTCTTCCTTCGGCTCCTCCACCCTCATCGGGTACCCGCTCATCCAGTATGCCTTCCCCCATAATCCCGAGGCCATGATCGATGCCATCCTGATCAGTGAGTTGGGCGTAGGGTTGCCGATCTTTACCCTGTGTGTATGGGTGGCCATGTCCTTCGGAGAGGGTGCGCCGGACGACCCTGGACACCACCGCAAAATCCTGCTGGAATATTTCCGGTCGCCGATCTTCATCGCCCTGGTGGCCGGCCTGCTCATCTCGCCCCTGCGCCTCAATCCGGAGACGCCGTACCTGGCGCCGTTTTTCCAGGCTGCCAACATGGTCTCCGGGGCCATCGCGCTCCTGGCTTGCCTGATTCTGGCCATAGAACTGGACTTCCAGTCCATGCGGCACATATGGTTGGTAGTGGTCATCTGCGCGGCCATTCAATTGGGCCTGCACCCATTGCTGGCCGGTGTGCAGGCCGACTTTTACCACTTCAGCCTCTTGCAGCGTGAGGTCTTGGTCCTGGAGGCCGCCATGCCCTCGGCCATTTTAGGGGTGGTTTTCGCCACGCGTTACCGCTGCGCGGCCCATTTGAATGCGGCCCTGGTTTTTAGTAACATCTTGATCAGTCTGATGGCCGTACCCCTGGCCTTTGCCCTCCTCAGCCGCTAACGATTAGTTCGCTGCGGGTACGAGTCATGCAAACCTGGCCTCAACCGTTCACGGGAGATCATTATGCGTCGCTTTGCCGTCGTTCTCTGGGTGTCTTTAAGCTTAATCGGGCAGGGGTGCGCCACTTACAAACCCAAGGTCACCCCCTTTAAGCTGCCGGAGGCCTACGCCAACGTCCAGCGGGTGGCCGACACCTACGTGGGGGCCCGGGCCTGGGACAACGCCGCGGCCGCCCAGGCCGCCTTCGGCTTTGACATTGTCGGCGCGGGACTTTTGCCGGTGCAGGTGAGCTTCGACAACCGGGGCATCCAGACCCTGATTATCGTGCCCAGTCAGACTTTCCTCATTAACCAAAAGCAGGAGTTCTTCCCGGTCCTGTCGGATCAGCAGGCCTATGATCGGGTGGCCAAGGGCGTCCAGATCAAGGAAACCGTCAAGGGCCTGGCCCAGGGGGCCTTGCTGGGGGCCGCCACCGGCGCCCTTATCGGCGCCGCGGTGGGGGTGGCCAGCGGCGGCCGGGCCGGCGAGTATGCCATGCGGGGCGCCACCTCCGGCGCGGTGGGCGGCGCCATCATGGGAGGCATGAACGGCGCCAGCGACAGCCAGGTGCCCCGGACCATCACCGACGACCTCACCCGCCATAACCTGCAGAACCTGCCCATCAAGCCCGGGGAACTGGCCTACGGCCTCATTCTCTTCCCCCGGGAGGCGGGCCGGCCCCAGGCCCTGCGCTTGCAGTTACAGGACCAGGATACCGGCCAGGTGTATACCCTGGAGCTGCCGTTTTAGGTCCGATAGCCCCACAGGCTGACAGCAGCGGCTTCCGGCTTTTTCCTGCCCCGGGCGCCCCTGGGGTTTGCCGGTTATACAGGTTATTTAAATAGCTATATAAATAGTCTCGTTGATTCCTGGAAACTTGATTTTCGGGCAATCTAGTCTTGCACCCCTCCAAAGGCTTTCCTCTCCACCCCATCTAAACCCTTCCCGCAGCGGGCCCGGCAAACCCCGGAGTGCAGCCGGGGCGACTCGGCATTGTTGTGGGCGCCGGTTGGGCCTGTCCTGGGTCCGAAGGATTAACCGGTTTTTTTTAAAATTCCTTAAAGTTTTTTCAAAAGTCTGCCGTTGAATCGAATAATCGTCCCAAGAGGGCGAAATTTGAGAGACCCCAAAGTGAGGCCACCATGAACCGACAGGCTGACCTGAGCCCCCCGGGGGTAAGCCGGAGTTTCCGGCGGTTGAGCAACAGAGCCCTCCTCCTTGTGCTTTGCGTGATTGGTTTGCTGCTGGGGGCCGGGGGCCGGGCCTTCGGGATTACCCTGGATTTTGCCACCATCCCCGGGGCGTCCCTGCATTTTGTCGGTAAACAAGGCAATGCCGATGCCTATTTCGAGTTTATCAATAATGCCGCGGGCAACGCCTTTGAAATTACCGGGGTGCATGATGGGACCAACGGGGCCACCGTGGGCCTTTATGGAAACCTCTCAGGGAGGTTTACTATTGGGATCGTCACCCAACTCGGACCCAAATATACGGCCAGCGTTAACGGAACCGGAACCCTGACCATCAGGGATGGGGCCGCGGATTTCACCGCTCAGGTTAGTTGGCAGAATATTTATACTCTTGGAGCAACAGGCAGCTTAAATTATCAGGGGACGCTCAACCTGTCGGATATCCAATACTGTGGCAGCAATGCCGACCTCCAGGGCTGGGTAACCGATCCGACGATATCCGTGAATTTTACCTTCACCAAACCCGAGAACCTGGCGCAATTGACCGCTTCCGGGGCCCAAAATAGCACCTCATTCGCCGGCACCCTCAGCGCCGTGCCCCTGCCTTCCGCCTTGCTCCTCCTGGGCACCGGCCTGATGGGGCTGCTGGGCTGGCGCCCCCGGGAGAGGCCAAAAGGTTAGCTCCAATCTGATCCGCTTGGGTTCCAGCCAGCGGCGCCGGGCGCCCAGGGCTACCTCCGAATCCCCATGCACCTGGGGAGAAAAATCGCCTGTTTTAGAGAAGCTGTGGCCAATTTTTTCATTGTCCGCCGTCTGGTTTAATGGCAAAGATTTTTAATTTAATTAATAGATATTTTAAATTATTAAATTATTATTAATTGACAATATATATACTGAGCAATAAAATCGTGTCATTCTAATACCAATCATTAACCGAATGCATGCTAAAGCCATGGCCTGCTGGGAACGGCAAGTTAAGGATTTCAGGATGACCCAGGATAGCCGGGTTGCCAGGTAAGGGATCCCGACTTTTGGGGTTGGCAGGGGTGGGTGCAGTAGTATGCCGCGATATGGGCGCTGGGTTTTTAGGCTCACTGGATTTTTCACGGGAAAAACCGTTAACTCAAATAACCTGCAAAGGATGGCAGATTTGGGAGAGCCGAAAAGTGAGGCCACGATGAGCCGGCCGTCACACCTTAGCCACCCCCGGGTATGGCGGAGTTACCTGGCGTGGCAAAAAAGAACCCTGCTCATTGGATTATGCGTTCTGGGCTTGACCATGGGGGCCGCCAGCAGCGCCTTCGGGATCACGCTCAATATCGCCATTATCGCAAATGCGTCTTTGCATTTTGTCGGGAGCAGCAGCAATCCCTATCTCGAGTTTACCAATGATGCATCCGGCAATTCCTTCTCTATCACCGGCTCGGACGGGGCCGGGGACAGCCTGGGCCTGAATGGAAGTATCTCGGGTGCATTTTATATCGGCACAGTCTCTCAAGCAGGCACCACTTATTCCGCCGATGTTTCCGGAACCGGAACCCTGACTATCCAGGATGGGGCTACCCCGTTCACCGCCACGGTAGAATGGTATGAGATTTACACGGATGGAACGGGTGGCGGGATAAATTATAATGCCATTACCAACCTGACAGCTATTGATTACCACGGAACCACATCTGACCTCCTGGGCTGGGTCGCCCATCAGACGGCGTCAGTGGGGTTTAGCTTCGACCCGGCCCAGACCCTGGAGGAATTGACCGCTGCCGGGGCAGATCATGGCACCTCGTTTGCCGGCAGTCTCAGCGCCGTGCCTCTGCCTTCCGCCCTGCTCCTCCTGGGCAGCGGCCTGGTGGGGCTGGCGGGGCTGCGCTACCGGAGGAAACTGAAGGGTTAACCTGGCCTATCCCGAGAATTTCTCCGCCCCCCGCGGCCTCCCGACCGGGGGCTTTTTTATGGTCAGGCCGGGGGCCAAGGCCGCCCCGGGACGATTTTCCATTGATAAACCGCGCTCTCTGGTTTAAAAAATATAGACTAATTGCCTTAGGAAATAACCGCCAAAAGGATATCTCATGAAGATTCACGAATACCAGGCTAAGGATTTGCTCAAAAAATTCAACGTGCCGGTGCCCCAGGGCAACGTGGCCGCCAACTCCCAGGAAGCCCGGCAGGTGGCGGAAGAGCTGGTGGAGGGCCCCTTTGTGGTCAAGGCCCAGATCCACGCCGGGGGCCGGGGCAAAGGCGGGGGCATCAAGGTCGCCGCCACCCCTGATGAAGTGCAGAAGGTGGCCGATGAGATCCTGGGCATGACCCTGGTCACCCCCCAGACCGGGCCCGAAGGCAAGGTGGTCAACAAGGTCCTGGTGGAGCAGGCCCAGGACATCGCCCAGGAGCTCTATTTGGGGATGGTGGTGGACCGCGCCTCGGGCCGGCCGGTGATCATGATGAGCGCCGAAGGCGGCATGGAGATCGAGGAAGTGGCGGCCCGCACCCCGGAGCTGATCTTCAAAGAGGCCGTGGACCCGGCCCCGGGCTTTATGGCCTACCAGGCCCGCAACCTGGCCTTCGGCATCGGGTTGGCGCCTCCCCTGATCCGCCCGGCCACGAGCTTCATCGAGAATCTCTACCGCATGTTCGTCAGCCTGGACTGCTCCCTGGCGGAGATCAACCCCCTGGTGGTCACCAAGGGCGGGGCCATGCTGGCCCTGGACGCCAAGCTCAACCTGGACGACAACGCCATGTTTCGCCACCATAACCTGGCGGCCATGGAAGATCCGGATGAAATGGACCCCCTGGAGCACGAGGCCCGGAAGCACCACCTCAATTACATCCGTCTCACCGGCAACGTTGGGGCCATGGTGAACGGCGCCGGCCTGGCCATGGCCACCATGGACCTGATCAAGGCCGCCGGGGCCGAGCCCGCCAACTTTCTGGACGTGGGCGGCGGGGCCTCCGCCGAAATGGTGGCCAACGGCTTCCGCATCATCCTGGGCGACCCCAATGTCAAAGGGGTGCTCATCAACATCTTCGGCGGCATCCTGCGCTGCGACGTCCTGGCCAACGGCGTGGTGGAGGCGGTAAAACAGGTGCAGGTCAAAGTGCCCATTATCGTACGCCTGGAAGGCACCAACGTGGAGCAGGGCCGGGAGATCCTCAACCAATCCGGCCTCACCTTCACCGTGGCCACCGACATGCTGGACGCGGCCAAGAAAGTGGCGGGGCTGGTGGGGTAAACTCCCGGACGGGGCCGGGACGGGGCCGGTTTGGAGCATTGAACGGCACGCCCGGAAACCGCATTACTTGCCAGACCTTCGCACTCCGTGGCGGCTCGAGCGGGGAAGATCCTATGAACAGAGCATATCGGCTCCTGGTGGGCCTCAGCCTTGTCAGCCTGGTGCTGGCCGGGGTGTCTTGGGGGCAGCCCAGCCCCGGGAAAGGCAAATGGGGCGGGCCCGGCTGCCTTTATAACCCCGATACCGTAGTCACCGTCTCGGGGACCGTGGTGTCCGTGACCCAGCCCAAGAAGAAACAGGAGCTGCCCTACCCGGTGTATCTGATCTTGAAAAGCGAGGCAAGCCAGACGGGCTACCTCAGCGTGTTTCTGGGGCCCAACCTGTACGTCGACAAGCTGCCGGCACATCTCAAGGTGTTGGACCAGGTTCAGGTGACCGGTTCGCGAGTCATGGATGGTAGGAAACCGGTGATCCTGGCGGCGGAGGTGAGAAAAGGCGACCAAGTGCTGCCTTTTCGGAAGCCCAACGGGCAGCCGTATTGGCGGGGCCGCAGCCGCAACTGAATTTTTTTAGCTTATGCTTATATAATTACGAATTAAAGATAGCTTCCTGGCTATTTTCCCCTTTCTAACTGTGGGATAGGGGTGTATCATGACCCTTGATAACCTTACCCTTTTAGCTTAAGGGAATCCCCGCACCGTCCCCCTGTCTCGATGCCCGCTATTCCCTAAAGAGGTGCAATTATGGATAAGTCAAAACTCAACTTCGTCATTGACGCCTTGATGTTTATCATCCTCATGGCCATTGTGGGCCTGGGTTTCCTGATGCGCTACACCATGCCTCCCGGCCAGCAACTCATGGCCAAAACCGGCAGCAATCCGGAAATCACCTGGCTGGGCTGGAACCGACACGATTGGGGCGATATCCACTATTACCTGGCCCTGGCCCTCCTGACCTTGCTGGTTATCCACCTCATCCTCCACTGGAAGCAGATCCTGGGCCTGTTTCAACGCCTGGTCCCCGATCACCGGATGCGCTATCGGATCGCCCTGGTCTTTCTCCTCGTCAGCCTGTTGTTGATCTACTTCCCTTTCCTCATCACCCCGAATACGCAGCCCCGGGGGCGGGGCGGCGGCCGGGGCCTCCACCGCTCCCAGGTGTTGGGCTCGGGGGCTCAGGTGGGGACGGTGGTCCAACCGAAGTCGGGAGCTTCACCCTGATGGGGCCGGCGAACCCCGGGCGCCTCCCGACGCCCTTAAGGTGGCCACGCCGAAGATGCTGATGTGATAAACCGAATCGGGATAACATTTACCCTCTCGCCGCGGTCTTATAAAAAACCCCTTTGAGGGTGAATTCATGGAGAGAGGTTGAATTATGATCAAGAAAGTGAGTATGATGGTTGGGGCCTTAGGGGTGCTGGCCTTTCTGCTGGCCCCCCCCTCCTGGGCCCAGGCGCAGGCCGCCCCGCCGGCCCAGGGACGTCCGGCCTACGGCAAACCGGACCGGATGTACAATCCCCAGGCGGCCCAGACCATCACGGGGAAAGTGGTGTCCGTGACCCGGCGCACCCCCAAAAGGCCCGGTCGCCCCGCCATGGTGAGCCTGGTCCTCCAGACCGATAAGGGAACCGTGAGGGTTCATCTGGGACCCGCCGACTATCTCGACCAGCAGGCCCTGAAGCTGGCCGCGGGCGACCAGGTGAGCATTAAAGGCATTCGACATACCCGTGGCAACCGCACCACGTTCATCGCCGGTGAGGTGACCAAAGGCGGTCAGGTCTTAAAACTCAGGGATGACGTCACCGGCCGGCCCCTGTGGTTCAAGGGCCGGAAGCCCATCAGCGGCACGTGATCTCCGGTAACTCCGTAAATCTTGGGTTGGGGCAGGCCCGGCGCCTGCCCCGCCTGACTCAGTTCACAACTCCGGGGGCGGCGGACCGCCATGAAAATCTATAAAGTCGTCCTGTTCCCTTTGATTTTTCTCTACGTCATGCTGGGCCTGCTCACCCTGGTGGGGATCATTCTCTGGGGCCGGGGCTTCGGCCCGCCCGGGGGGCCGGCCGGCGTGGACCTCTTCCTGGTCATCTGGCTGGCAGTGCTGGCCTGGATTTGGTACTTCTATCTCAGCATCCCCATAACCATTACCTGGCGGGACGAAGGAGTCCTGGAGTTCAAGAGCCCCCTGGGGACCACCGTGGTGCCGGTATCCGAGGTCACGGCCATCAAAGCCACCCCGATGCACTGGGGCTTTCTTAAGGTGACCTACCGGAGCGGCAGCCTGAGATTGCTCACCCAAATGACCGGCCTCTATGAACTTATCGGCACGGTCAAGGCTCACAACCCCGAGGTGCAGATCTGGGGCTGCTGAATTAAACTAGCCGCGGTCAGCTTTCAGCCAGGCGTGATGGTATCCCCTCACTTCTATCCTTCCAGGTAGTAGGCCCCAAATTTTCCGCCCCTTTAGAACCAGCCGGCCCGGCCCCGGGATAATTTTAAGGTCTAGATAAGAATTGACCAACTTTTGGAGATATGCGAAACTCAAAAAGTTCTTGAGTTCCGGCCATGGCCGTCGGGGCTCGAAGCGATGGGCATTAGTTCCGGTCAGCGCGAAATTCATGGGCAGGAAAGGTGATATATGAGCGTTCTGGTAAATAACGACACGCGGGTGGTGGTCCAGGGAATTACCGGCAAAGAAGGGTCGTTCCATGCCCGGGCCTGCGCCGAATACGGCACCAAGGTGGTGGCCGGGGTGACCCCGGGCAAAGGCGGCCAGAAGATGGACGAAGTCCCGGTATTCAACACCGTGGCCCAGGCAGTGAAAGACACGGGGGCCAACACCTCCCTGATCTTCGTGCCCCCGGCCTTTGCTGCCGACGCCATCCTGGAGTCCGCCGCGGCGGGCGTCAAGGTGGCGGTGTGCATCACCGAGGGCATCCCCACCCTGGATATGGTGCGGGTGATGGCCGCTCTCAAGGATACGGACTGCCGCCTCATCGGCCCCAACTGCCCGGGCATCATCTCTCCGGGCCAGGCCAAGGTGGGCATCATGCCCGGCCATATCCATCGGCCCGGGCCCATGGGCCTGGTCTCCCGCAGCGGCACCCTGACCTACGAAGCGGTGCACCAGCTCACCCTGCTGGGGCTCGGGCAGAGCACCTGCGTGGGCATCGGCGGCGACCCCATTATCGGCACCAACTTCATTGACATGCTGCGGCTGTTTGAGGCCGACCCCCAGACCGAGGGCATCGTGCTCATCGGCGAGATCGGCGGCACCGCCGAGGAAGAGGCCGCGGCCTTCATCTCCCAACACGTCTCCAAGCCGGTGGTGAGCTTCATCGCCGGGCAGACCGCGCCTCCGGGCAAACGCATGGGCCATGCCGGGGCCATCATCTCCGGCGGCAGTGGCAAGGCGGCCGACAAGATGGCCGCCCTGGCTAACGCCGGGGTGACCGTGGTGGCCAATATCGGCGAACTGGGCCAGGCGGCCAAGCAAGCCATGGGTTCTCACGTCTGAACCATGAAGATCCTGCTCCACATCTGCTGCGCCCCCTGTACGATTTATCCGGCGGAAGTCATGTCCGCCGCGGGGCACCAGGTGCGGGGCTTTTTCTTCAATCCCAATATTCATCCGTATCAGGAGTTCACCCGTCGGATTGCCACGCTGGAGGATTATGCCGCCAAAACCAGGCTCCCGATTATCTGGGATCGCAGTTATCATCTGGAAGAATTTTTACGGCAAATCGTCTTTCGGGAGCAGGAACGCTGCCGGTTCTGTTACTACCTGAGGCTGAAGGCCACCGCCCGGGTGGCCCGGGGCGGCAAGTTCGACGCCTTCACCTCCACCCTGCTCTACAGCAAATTTCAGAACCACGAGGTCATCCGGGAGATCGGACAACAGGTGGTGCAGGAAGTGGGGGTGTCGTTTTATTACGAAGATTTTCGCAAAGGCTGGGCGACCGGCATGTCAAAGTCCAAGAAGATGGGGCTGTATAAGCAGCAATACTGCGGCTGCATTTTCAGTGAAAGGGATCGTTTCCTGCTGCGCCCCCGGGTCAGCCGAGGAGACGGATTGGCCCGGAAGTGAATCCGGGGGAGGTGGGGCATCTTTCCTCCCGCCAGGTTAAGACAAGCCCCCAACGGTTTTCCCGCCAGGCCAGGATGGCGTCGGCGGCAGGGAGGGCAAGGGACTGCCAAAAAATGTCTAAGGAATAACCGGGCATCTTTCGATAAGATTAATATGATGAACTCGTGGCTGACGCTGAGCAACCGCGCGGAAAACCTTAAGGTGTTGATGGATTATGTCCGGAAATGGGCCCGGGATCGAGGCCTATCGGCAAGTCGCCGGCACAGTCTGGAGAAAGCTTCCGAAGAAATCTTCCGCCATCTGGTGACCCATGCCTATCAGCCCGACCGGCCCGGCTCCATCGCCATTTCTCTGGAGGAAAGGGGGGCCCGGCTGCGCCTGACCTTCGAAGACGATGCGCCTCCCCCCAATCTTAGTTCCCTCAGCGGCTTGACGGCCCCGGACAGTCCTGACCTGGCTGGCAGCTCGTTCTATAACGGGCTGCAACAACTGACCGAAAGTCTGATCTATTACCGCACCGCAGACCGCAAAAACCGGATGGTCGTGTTTCTGACTTAAGGGGTGGACGCCAGGACCGGCTGGGGGGCCGGGTTCCATCCGGGCGGAGGAGGGACGCCCGCCGCCCGGCGCCGCGCCGGGAGATGCCCCCGCCTGCCGGGCCCGCCCCCCAGGCCAGGCTCAGTGGGCGTATTGCTGGGCCTTGCGAAAGGCGTCCTGGGCTTCGGCTTGTTTGCCCTGCTTCTTGAGAAATTCTCCCAGAAAATTCCAGCCTTCGGCATAGTCGGGCTTCAAAGCGACGGCCTTCCGCAGTTCGGCTTCCGCCTCCCTGTAGTTCCCGGTTTCAGCCAGGGCGCTGCCCAGCAGGCTGTGGACCTCAGGCCAGTTCGGCTTGATGGACAGCGCCTGGCGAAAGGCTTTGGCCGCTTCGGCATTCCGGCCTTCTCCCGCCTGAATCAGTCCGAGTTTGAGATAATCCTGGGCCGCCTTCTCATTGAAGGATTTAATCGTTTTGGCGGCGTTTTGGGCGAACCCCTGGGCGCCGGCGGCCAAGACCAGGCCAATCGTTATCAGTATCACAACCATCCATCGTTTCATGCTTTTTCCTCCCTGAGATAAGAAGCGCCGTCCAGGCTTGATCAGTCCGGCGCCCCGTTACAATTAGGTCGACCACCTACTTGGTGAACGCAAGGTCTGCTTTTGCCCCCGGTCATCGGTCTCAGGCCAACGGTCCTACTGCGGCCAGATACAGGGCCACCTCTTGCTGTTCGTCCACGCCGACAATGCTTTCCACTTCCTCGTCGAAGAAGGCCCCCACCGGACAAACCCCCAGGCCCAGGGCCGTGGCAGCCAGCATCAGGTTCTGACAGATGTGGCCGGCATCCAAAAACAGGTAGCGCACGGCCCGTTCCCGGTATTTCCACCGGGCCCGGTTCAGCACCCCGGTCCAGATGAACACCGCCCCGGCCTCGCCCAGGAAGCCCTGGGAGAGGCCGGCGGCCACCAGGGGCTGGCGGAAGTCGCCGGCCGCCACCGATTCCAGGGCAAAATCCAGCACCTGGAAATGCCAGATCCCCGGGCTCACCCCTTCGACCCGATGGACCGCCAGGTAGGTTTCCACCGGGTAGAGGGCCCCGGCCGACGGGGCGGCCCGGAAATGATACCCGCCCATGGCCCCGGTGATCCCCTGGGTGGCCCAGAGCAGCGCGGCCAGTTCCGCCCGGGTCAGGGGCCGGTCCAGGTAGTCGCGCTGGGAGCGGCGGCCGGCCAGGCACTGCCACAGGTCCGCGTCCCGGCGGCCGGCCTCGGGGTCCAGGCTGAGGCGCGGGCCCGCCTCCGGATACTCTTTATAGAGGGGGGCCCGGGGATAGGCCCGGGACCTCTCTCCCATGGTGCGCCGCCGATAGCGGGTCTCCTGGAGATAGCGGCGGCCGATGCCGGTTTCCGGCTGGTTCATGCCGCCCCCCCCTTGACTCGTTCTTCCCGGCGAGGGCGGTTTCTCTCATAAATGATCTTCAGGCCCTTCAGGGTCAGGTAATCGTCCACGGTATCGATGCTCTTACTTTCCGAGGCGATGAGGCAGGCCAGGCCGCCGGTGGCGATCACCTGGGGCCTGACCCCCAGGGCCTCCCGGATGCGGCTGATCATGCCGTCCACCAGGCTGGCGTAGCCATAGATAATCCCGGCGTTCATGCTGCTGATGGTGTCCTTGGCGATGATACTCTTGGGCTTGGCGAAGATCTCCACCCGGGGCAACTTGGAGGCCTTGAGGAAGAGGGCCTCGCACGAGATCATCACTCCCGGGGCGATGACCCCGCCCAGATACTCTCCCTGCCGGGACACCACGTCAAAGGTGGTGGCAGTGCCGAAGTCCACCACCACGACGGCCCCGTGGACCTGCTCATAAGCCGCCACCGCGTTGACGATGCGGTCGGCGCCCACTTCCCGGGGGTTATCATAGTGGATGGGCATGCCGGTCTTGATACCGGGGCCCACCCACAGGGGGTGGACTTTCAAATAACGCTGGGCGAAACCGTCCAGGGTGTTGTTCATGGGGGGGACGACGCAGGAAATGATCAGGTCGGTGCCCGGCTCCAGGGTCAAATCTTGGGCCTGAAAGAGATTCCGCAGCAGGATGCCAAACTCGTCCACGGTGGCTTCTTTCTCGGTCCGGATACGCCAGTCGCTCAAGATCCGGTCATCCTGATAGACCCCGATCACCGTGTTGGTATTTCCCACATCCATCACCAGCAACATGAATGTCTCTCCCTCTCAGCTCAACAGGGTCTCCAGCCGTTGCGCCAGGTCCTGGGCCACCTGCTGGATCAACCGTTCATCCTCACCTTCGGTCATGATGCGCAATTTGGGCTCCGTTCCGGAGTAGCGCACCAGCAGCCTGCCGGTGGCCCCCAGGCGTTTCTCCGTCTCCTGGATGGCGTGGCGGGCCTGGGGCAGGGTTTTCAGATCCTTTTTCTCCTTGACCTTGATATTGATAAGGATTTGGGGGCATTTCTGCACAAAACCGGCCAGTTCGGCCAACGGCTGGTTCTTGCGGAGCATCACGGCCAACAGCCGCAACGCCGTGAGAATGCCGTCCCCCGTGGTGGTTTGGTTCAGGAAGACCACGTGGCCGGACTGTTCGCCCCCCAGATTATAGCCGCCCTTGAGCATGGCTTCCACCACGTAGCGGTCACCCACGGGGGCACGGAGGAGGCGGATTCCCCTGGACTTCAAGGCCAGTTCCAGACCCAGGTTGGACATGACGGTGCCCACCACGGTCTTGCGCCGCAACCTTTCCCGATCCATCAGGTCCAGGGCGCAGATCCCCAGGATGTGATCCCCGTCCACGATTTCGCCCCGATGGTCCACCATCATGACGCGATCGCCGTCCCCGTCAAAGGCGATGCCCAAGTCGGCCCCGTGGCGTTTTACCAGGGTGGCCATGCCCTCGGTATGGGTAGTGCCGCACTTGTGATTGATATTTTTGCCGTTGGGCCTCACCCCCAGGGAGATCACCTCGGCCCCCAATTCGGTGAAAATCTCCGGGGCAATCCGGTAGGTGGCCCCATGGGCGCAATCCACCACGATCTTCAGCCCATCCAACTCCATTTCCTTGGGAAAGGTGCTTTTCAGAAACGATATATAGCGGCCCCGGGCGTCGTCGATGCGAAAGGCCTGGCCCACTTCGGTGGCGGTGGGGCAGGCCCCCTCCACCTCCGGTTGGGTCATCAGAACCTCGATGCGGGCCTCCAGTTCATCGGGGAGTTTAAAGCCGCTGGCGGAAAAAAACTTGATGCCATTGTCCTGGTAAGGATTGTGGGACGCGGAAATGACCACCCCCGCGTCGGCCCGCATGGAGGAGGTGATGAAGGCAATCCCGGGGGTGGGAAACGGTCCCAGCAACAAGGCGTCCACCCCCATGGAGCAGATGCCCGCCACCGTGGCGTATTCCAGGAGATAGCCCGAGATCCGGGTGTCTTTACCCACGACGATGCGGTGCCGGCCCGAACCGAATTTGATGACATAGGCCAGGGCCCTGCCTAATTGCAGGGCCACCTCGGCGGTCATGGGATAGACATTGGCTACCCCCCGCACGCCGTCGGTGCCGAAAAGTTTACGCGTGTCCGTCATGCTTGTGTGGCTCCAGTCAACGTAGCGTTATCACTTGGATGCCCATTTTTACCATAATATGCGGCAAATAACACTAGCGGCGCCGGGGATTCGAGCGCAATTACGGCATCCGGCGGTGACGGCGGCGCCTGGCCTCCGGGCGCGGCTGGCCCGGCGCCCCATGGCTTGCGGCCATGCCGTCCTAATCCGCCCCTTCCTGCCAACTGATGCACTGAGCCGGACACTGGTCGATGGCCAGTTGGATCTGGTCTGCCGGGGCCCCCGTGGGGTTGATCACCTCGGAATGCCCTAAAGACTCGTTCAGCTTGAACACCTCGGGACAGACGGCCTCGCAATTGCCGCAGGCAATGCAGGCCTCGGTGTCGATCACCGGAATTCGCTGCGCCATAGTCGGTTCCTTTGGGTTACAGGATAAATGCGTTTCCATAAAGGGGAGTTAATCCGGGAGAAGATACCCGGCGTCTCCGGCCTAAACCGGCTCATCGCCCCAGTGGATGCACTGGACCGGGCAGGCGTCCATGGCCTCCTGGATCTTGTCCTCCGGCGCGCCTCCGGGGTTCATGACCTGGGCGAATCCCAGGGTTTCATTCACCGTGAAGACCTCGGGGCAGATTTCTTCACAGGCGCCGCAGGCAATGCACTCATCTTCCGCCACGTAAGGCACATGGTCCGCCAATTATCTTCTCCTGCCACTATTTTAGTAATTATCCGGCGGCGGCCCCGGCGTCAGCCGTCAGCCCCAGGCCGGGACTTTGGAGATTTAATTCCACCCGATAGGTGCCGCCCTCGGTATCCTTACGCAGGGAGAAGCCCAGGCGCTTCACCATCTCCAACATCGGCTGGTTTTGGGCCAGGACGTCGCCGTGGAGACGCTGCACCCCCTGCTCCCGGGCGATCTCGGTGATCCGCTCCACCAGTTTGGGGCCCAGTCCCTTGCCCTGCCAGGGATCGGCGATGATCACGGCGAATTCCGCCATGGACCGGTCCGCGGCCATCACCAGGCGGCTCACCCCCATCATGACTTCGGGACCCGGCGGCTGGCCGATGGCCATCAAGCCCAGCTCCCGGTCGTAATCGTTCTGAGTGAAGCGGATGAGCATTTCATGGGTCCACTTCTTGACCAGCCGGAAGTAGCGGAAATAAATAGTCTCCTCGGAACATTTGCCCAGAAAGTCGGACACCAGCGGTTCATCTTCCGGTTTCATGGGGCGGAGCATTACCGGGGTGCCGTCCCGGAGCATCCAGTCGCTTTCGTACTGGTTAGGATAAGGCGCGATGATGAGGTGCCGGGGCGGGGGCACGTCCGTGGGTTCGACGATGATCCGGGCATCTACGGCCACAAAGCGGCCATTGATCACTAAGAGGGGGTTGATGTCCAGTTCCACGATCTCCGGGAAATCCGTGACCAGTTGGGAAATCCGCACCAGGATCGCCGCCAGTTTATCCAGGTCGGCCGGCGGCAGGTTGCGGTAGCCCCGGAGCACCCGGGAAACCCGAGTCTTTTCGATCAGCCGCCGAGCCAGGAGCAGGTTCAAAGGCGGCAAATCCACCGCCGAGTCCTCCAGGATTTCGGTGAAGACCCCCCCGGCCCCGAACAGGAGGAGGGGGCCGAAATCCGGGTCCCGTTTGCTGCCGATGATCAGTTCGCAGGTGGGCGCCTTCTCCTGAGTCTGCACCGTCACCCCCAGGATGTGGGCCTCCGGCCTGGAGGCCTGGACCCCGGTGACGATCTCCTGATAAGCCGCTATTACCTCGCCCTCGTTTTGGAGATTGAAGCGCACCCCGTTCACGTCGGACTTGTGGCTGACCTCCGGGGAATTTATTTTCAAGGCCACCGGAAAGCCGATGACCTGGGCCACCGCGACGGCATCGGCGGCGGTAGACGCCGCCACCGTGGGGTTCACCGGGACGCCGTAAGCGCTCAAAATGGCCTTGGATTCCAGTTCCGTCAGCAGGCCCCCCGGGCGCTCCAGGCACTGCGACAGAAAGGTCTTGGCCTGCCGGGTATTGACGCTCACGTCTTGGGTCAGGCGAGACGGGGTTTCCTGCAAGAGTTCCAGGTGGCGGGTGTAGAAATACATTTCCATAAAGGTGTCCACCGCCTGCTCCGGGGTCTCGAAGGTGGGGACGCCCGCATCATTGAGGATCTGGCGGCCCTCCTCCACGTCCGAGCCCCCCATCCACACCGCGAACACCGGCCGCCCCTTGCCGCTGATCTCCGGGGCCAGGGCCCGGGCCACCGCGGTGGGGTCGATTAAAACCTGGGGGGACAACATGATCACCAGGCCCGAGAGTTCCGGGGCCGTCATGGCCACCTGCGCCGCCTGCAGGTAACGCTCCGGCGAGGCATCCCCCAGGATGTCGATGGGATTGCTCCGGCTCCAGTGGGGCGGCAGAAATTCATCCAGCTTCGCAAGGGTCTCCGGGGACAGGGTGGCGGGTTCCAGGTTCCAGCGCCCCAGGGCATCCACCGCCATGACGCCCGGGGCGCCGGCATTGCTGATGATCCCCAGGTTGCCGCCGATGGGGCGCTTGGTCTTGTCCAGGGCCTCGGCGCAGTCGAAGAGCTGGCCGATGGTGTCCACCCGGATGATCCCGGCCCGCCGGAAGGCCGCATTGTAAGCCCGGTCCGCCCCGGCCATGGCCCCGGTGTGGGACGCCGCCGCCTGGGCCCCGGCCCGGCTGCGCCCGGCTTTGATCACGATGATGGGTTTGATCCGGGACACGGAACGGGCCGCGCTCATGAACTTGCGGTGCTGGGTCAGATTCTCCATGTAAATGACGATGCTTTTGGCCCTTTCCTCATTGCCCAGGTAATCGATCAGGTCGCCGAAATCCACGTCCGCCATGGATCCCACGCTGATGAAGTGGCTGAAGCCGATCTTTTTGGGGATGGCCCACCCCAGGATGGAGCGGCACATGGCGCCGCTTTGGGAGATAAAGGCCAGGTTGCCCGGTTGGGCGCACAGGGGCGCAAAACTGGCGTGCAGTTTGGTTGACGGACACAGCAGGCCCATGCAATTGGGCCCCAGATACCGGATGCCCGCCTGGACGGCCTCGGCCTTGATGGCGGCCTCGATCTCCTTGCCCGGCGCCCCCGTCTCTTTGCCGCCGGCGGAGATGATGATGGCGGCCTTAATACCGGCCTGGCCGCATTCCCGCATGGCGCTGGCCACGTCTTTGATGGGAATGGCGATGATGGCCAGGTCGATGAGTTCCTTGATGTCAGTGACCAGGGGATAGGCGGGCAATCCCTGGATTTCCTCATACTTGCGGTTAACCGGGTAAATGGCTCCCGGGAAGCCGTCCCGCAGGAGATTGTGCACCAGGGCCTGGCCGACGGTGCCGTCCTTCTCGCTGGCGCCGATTACCGCCACCGATTCCGGTTTGAAAAATAAGTCCAGAGATGACTTGGTGCGCATAGGGTTACCCTTTGCCGTCTGGCAGGTTCAATGGTGCGATGCCGTCCCGGTCGCGGTATTGCCGTTGGCCGCCGTAAAACGTGGTTACCCGGTGGCGCCGGGAGCCGGTGCGCCCCCGGCCATAGCGGGACAGGGCCGCCGACTCCCGGTGGGGCAGGCTCTGCCAATCCTCCCGGGCCCCGGTGGCGCCGCCGCCGGCTTCTCCTATCAGGATAAGATAATGCAGAAATGGCATTTGGCAAATGGCCGCCACGGATTGTCCCGGGGGGGGCCAGGCATAGAGCACCACCTCCGGCCGGAAGGCCGCGGCCGCGGCCAGGGCGTCCCCCGGCTCCACCCCGGGATAGACCGGCAGGCCCGAGACGAACTCGCCGTCGCCCCGGTCCACGGCCCGGAACCTGATACCGGCCCCGGCGCACGCGGGGGCCAGGGCCGCGGTGAGGTAGCCCCGCCCGGCCCCGGCCTCCAGCAGCCGGGTGACTCTTAAGAGCTGGAGATACCGCATCAAGACCCGGACAAACTCCCGGGACGGGAAAAAATAGACCCCGGTGGCCCGGGACAGGGCCATGAACCATTCCGCTTCGTCCGGGACCCCGGCGGCGAGTTCCCGCCAGCGGGCCTCGGGCAAGAGATAGGTAAGGGGCTCTTCCCCCGGCTGCGGCAGGCGCACCAGCTCCCGGGCGCACGCCTCGAAGGCCCGTTGTTCCTTAAAGCTCAGGTCGGATTGCAAGGTTTTCCCCACCTCTTCCCGAATCGGTTCCGGCCCTAATACCGAGTTGCGCTCATAGAAGTAAAAAGGCATTTCACCCGTAGGGGCGCACCCGGTATCAGGCTCTAACGTCCTTATGTTACCTCTAAGTGACGTTTTCGCCCACTGAATATCCATCATCTTCCGGCGCAAAGTATAGGGGTTCAAAGATAGGGTAACGTATTTCTTACTCCGTCAAGGGCACCCCTGCACAGGCGAGAGGCCGGTGCCACCATTTGATTGCGAAACAATCTAATAACCGTAGGGGCGACCCGCCGGGTCGCCCGGTTTTCCCTTCAGTGGCACAGGCTTCCAGCCTGTGTTCCTTAAACCC
>CAYNMI010000013.1:17578-18931 GCA_964398095.1 uncultured Desulfobacca sp. | reverse complement strand
CGATGCGGATGAAGGAGATGGTGTTGGCCACGAAGCGGATGGTGCCGTCCACCACTTCGATGATCCCCTCCAGCAGCCGGATGCCCACGCCTTCGGTTACGGCCTCCTCCTGGGGGGGCGCCAGCCACAGGCGCTGCAAGATATAGATGATCCCCATGAGCAGGGTGACGCCGGCCACCCCCGCGGCCACCCAGAAATCCCACTCCAGGTTGCCGGTGAGGAGGTAGCGCACCCCCAGGCCCGCCAGGATCCAGTAGATCAGGGCCGCCAGGAGGCCGGCGCCGGGCAGCCGGGCCGTCTTGAGGCGCAAGGCGTTGAAGAAGCTCAGGACCAGACCCAGACTGATGGCCGCCACGCCGAAGAGGATGGCGATCTTGATGAAATAGGCGATATCCTTCATGGGCGAGAACCACAAGGCCGGCAGCAGGTCTTCCACCCCGAAAACGCTGCCGTAGAGGAACCCGAAGATGATGGATGCCACCCCGCACTCCATCAGGATGACGCCGTAGTCGGTATAGCGGAAAAATCTCCGAAAGATGACGTAACCCAGGAGAAAAAGCACCGCGCCCTGGCCGACGTCGCCGAACATCAAGCCGAACATGAGCAAAAAGCTCACGGCCAACACCGCGGTGGGCTCCACCTCGCCGTAAGCGGGCGTGCCGTAAGCCTTGGTCAGGCGCTCGAAGGGCCGCAGCAGATAGGGATTATTGAAGAGGATGGGAATCTTCAGGACCCCTTCCCGGGCCCCGGGGATGGACTCGGGGGAGAGGACCTCCACCTCCGCCTGGTCCCCCAGTTCCTGGGCCAGGGCCTCCTTGAGCTTATTCACCAGGTTGGCGGGAATCCAGCCGCTCACCAGGTAAGAGCGGTCCACCTTGCCGAACAACACCCGGGCCCGGAGCAGGGTGCGGGTCAGGTCGATGCGGTTGCGGATGCGCACCAGTTCCGGGCCGATCTGGTCCCGCAACCGGGCCCGCCGGCCATCCAGTGGCTGCCGGGAAGCCTCCAGAGCCTGGATCTGCTGTTTCAGGTCCGCCAAGGTCTTGTCCAGGGAGTCGGCGCCCGCCGGCGGCAGGGAGAGCGGCTCGAAGAAGGCCCCCTTCAAGGCCCGGTCCAGGGTCTCCCGGTCCGTGGCCAGGCCCGCCACCAGGACCAGGGCCCGGGTCTCCTCCTGGACAATGGGCATCAGGGCATGGTGCAGATGCTCCAGGGCCTGTTCCAACCTGAGAAGATTTTCCCGGGGCAGCCACCCCGGGGCCAGATAGGCAAACCGGAGGCCGGCCAGGGTCCCGGACTCCACCCCGGCGGGGCCCACCAATTCCAGGTTCTGCAGGTACTCCTTGAGCCTGGCCA
>CAYNMI010000013.1:0-17478 GCA_964398095.1 uncultured Desulfobacca sp. | reverse complement strand
AGCCGGGTCAAGACCGCGGTGGCCCGGGAAATCTCTTCCTGAGCTACCTGGATATTCACCAGGACCAGGGGAACGGCTTTAAACATGCAGGCCTCCCGCGGCCCGCCGCCACAGCCACGGCGCCACCTTATCGGACGGGAGGTTGAGCAGCATGCCGGTCACCAGGGTGATGAGGTTATCCAGCTCCAATTCCTGGTAGAATAGATAAGTAAGGGGCAGGCCGATCTGGAAGGGCGGCCGGTCCAGGCTTTTTTCCAGGGTCGCCATCCAGTACTGCCGGAGCCGGGTTTCCACCTCCGCCCGGTCCTGGGCTCCCTGGAGGACCTCCACATAGATCGGCCGGGGCAGGCGGAGGATCATCTCCCCGGTATTGGGGGCAAAGGCCAGGTCCCGGCGGGCGGCCGGGCTGGTGAAGCTCCCGGCCTCGATGAGATACTGGTAGGTCTCTTCCGCCGGGAAGCCATAGAGGTCGCGGAAGCGGCCGGCCCAGGTGATGTTGGTAATATCGGCCAGGGCGCCCAGGATTTCTGCGGCGATCCGGCGGTCGCCCCGCCCCAGCAGTTCCAGACCTTTCCAGAGGGAGGCGTACACAAAGAGGTCCAGGGACATCTCCAGGGGAAACAGGTTGGCCTCCCGCTCGAACCGGGACAACCCCTTCGCCAGGGGCGGACCCCAGACGGTGGGGGCCAGATAGTCCACCAGCCGGGGGATAGTCTCCTGACGGAGCATCTCCTGAAAATCCAATGGCGATAAGGCCGTGAGGGGCAGGAGCCGGGCCGCGGCTTGAACCGGGTCCATCTGCCGGTGCAGGGCCCGGAGGACCACCTTGAGATTTTCCGCCACCAACCGATACAGCAAGAGATCCAGAAAACGGGCCTCGCGCTTTTTCAACCCCCGGCGGACCTTAAGAAAGGCCTGGGCCAGACTGTCATAAAGGCGGCGGCTCAGTTCGGCCTCCGCGTCCCCCCGGCGCCAGTCCCAGCCGGACAGGGTTGGGCCGTAAGCCGTGGTCCACAGATAGCCCACCAGGTCCTCTAAATTCCGGGCCCGGAGGAGATAGTGATAGTCTTCGGGAGAGAGCAGGAAACTTTTGAGGGCCATAACTTTGGCGCCGCCGTAGGCATACCGCCAAATCTTGAAGATCATGACCCTAACACCCGGGCCACCAGCGCCGCCACCGCATCATCCCGGCGGGCCTGGTCCTTGTCGGTCAGTTCTTTGATCTGGCCCTCCGTGGCCGCGGCGATTTCGGCGGCCCGGGCCTCGGCCTCCGCCAAGATTTCCACCTGGGCGTGCTGGCGCAGTTGGGCCAATTCCTCCTGGAGCCGGGCTTGAATCTCCCGGACCTGACCATCGGCCTGGCTCTTCAGGGCCAGGGCTTCACGCTGGGCCTGGGCCACAGCTTCCTGCCCCTGGTGGTCCGTCGCTATAATTTTTTCCAGCTCCGGTAACATGAACCTTTCCTGCACTGAACCTTGTGGGTCTGAGCCGTCAGCGGCGGGCGTTTCGTCAACCTGATGCGGCCCTTATTTTTTCTGATAGTAATGATTCATGGTTCCAATAGCAACGGAAATGATGCAGGCCGAGGCGTAGGGGCCCATAACCGGCCAGCTTGAAAACCGGGCGGAGCGCCAGCGGCCAGAGCCGTCTCCCCGGGGCGCCCCCGGTCACCCTCCCTCGGCCCCGGCAGGCTTTACATTCATATCGGGAATCATTACCTTGGACATGAAGAGCTTTGCAGGAATGGGCAAATCTGACGGAGCCCCCAGGAGGTCCCATGGCCGAGTGTATCCCCCTGACCAGGGAGATGCTGAAAGATCCTATTGATATTCGGGTGGATGATTCCCGGCTGGATTTTTCCCGGGCCCGGGCTCTGGCGGAAGGGCGCGCCCGGGAGGTGGCGGCCGAGCCCATGCTCCTGGCGTGGTACAACCGGAGCACCGGCCAATTCTCGCCCCAGGTGACCTGCTGCGGCGATGACCGGCCGACCTGGCTCATCTACGCCGAATCCCGGGGCGGCGACCTGATTATCGATATCAACGATGAGGCGTATGTCTTTGTCTACCGCCGGACGTGATGACGGCCACGATCTTAGAACAAGCCGCCGGCAGGTAAGGCCAGAACCGGGGCCATGGCGCAGTGACGCGGCGCTTCCCGGCAACCGCCCCCAGCTTTTGACAAGCCCGGAGTGCCGCAGACCAACCTACCTGCCGAAGTAGCCGGTGAGGGTGGCGGTGGCCAGGATTTTGCCCTCCAGGGCCTGCTTGAAGGCAGCCAGGCTGGTGTTATTGCCGAGTTCGACTTTAGGCACGCTCAGGGCATAGAGGGTGAACACGTAAGGGTGGTCGCCGCTGCCCCGGGGCGGTTGCGGGCCGCCGTAGCCCAGGCTGCCGAAGGAATTTTTCAACTCCTGCGCCCCCGGGGGCATCTTTTTACCGGAGGCCCCCTGGGACAGGGCGGTGACGTCCTTGGGGAGGTCGATCACCAGCCAGTGCACCCAGTTATGGGCGATGGGGTGGGGGTCCACCACGGACAGGGCGAAAGACCGGGTGCCCGCCGGGGCGTTAGACCAGCCCAAGGGCACGGAGATGTTTTGGCCCCCGGCTCCGGGCATCACGTACTGCTGGGGAATCTTGCCGCCATCTTGAAAGGCGCTGGATGTTATCTGCATGGGTTGCCCTCCTAAGGCGCATACTGCGGTGAAAATCAGACCTGCCGCCATCACGCACCACCCGACCACCAAGCGCTTCATGACTCCACCTCCCCCGGGGGTTGCCGCCCTGGGCACCTTGAAATTTCAGGAGGCCTGATTCTCCAAAAATTGTTTCAAGGCCACGGCGGCGTTGTGTTCCTGGTCCCGGGAGCCGTATACCAGGGTTACCCGGCCCTGACGCAATTTCTCCCGGAGCAGCTTGACCGCGTCCGGCCGGTCCGCCAGTTCGGCCCAGTAGCGCCGGCAGAATTCCTCCCACCTGGCCGGATCATGCCCGAACCATTGGCGCAAGCCCGGACTGGGGGCGATCTCCTTGAGCCACAGATCCAAGGCCACCGCCTCTTTCTTCAGGCCCCGGGGCCAGAGGCGCTCCACCAGGACCCGGAAGCCGTCTTCCCGGTCCGATGGTTCATAAGCCCGTTTCAGCTTAATCATTGCTCATGAATGCTTGCCGGGGTCTGGAAGAGCAGCCGGCGAGCTGCCTCAGGTCTCTTCCAGCCGGCGCTTGATGAAATCCGCCCATTTGCTGCCGGGCTCCAACTCCAGGAAGCGCTGCCAGTGCTGCCGGGCGCGCCCGGTATTCCCTATGGCCTCCAGGACCATGGCCAGGTTGAAGTGGGCGTCGGCAAATTCCGGCTCCGCCTGGATGGCCTTTTTATAAAAGATGATAGCTGCATCCATCTCCCCCTGGCCTTCCAGGAGGTTGGCCAGGTTGTAGTTCGCTTCCACGTGGTCCGGGTTGATGGCCAAAGCCTGGAGGTAGCGGGAGGCAGCCACGGTTTCGTGGCCCGACAAAAAGAGGATAGTGCCCAGGTTCACCAGGGCGTCCACATGGTCCGGGACCGCCGCCAGAATTCTTTCGTATTTCTCCCGGGCCTCGGACATCCGCCCGGCATCTTCGTCTTCCAGGGCCTGGCAGAATAATTCTTCCCGTGCTTCCGTGGGTGCGGTCACGGAGGCGCTTTTCACCTCGTGAAAGTCAATGAAGAGCTGCCCTTCGGGGGTAAAGCGCCGGCGGTTCTTGCCCAGGATGAGCTGGCCACTGACCAGGGAAATCCGCACTTCCGCCAGGGGCTGCTTGAGGCCGGGCATGATTTGCCGGAGTTTGGCCACGCAATCCCTGATCTTGCGCAACGAGACGCCCTGCCGGCGCAGATCCCGGACCGTGCGAAAGGCCACCAGGCTCTGAAAGTCGAACCAGAGCCGGCCCCGCGCCTTTTCCCGGTTAGCGATGAGGCCCTGCCGGTCCCAGGAGCGGATTTGGTTTTCGGAGATGCCGGTGAGCCGGGACACCTCCCGCTGGTCATAGAGCTTCTTCACTCGATGCGCCTTTTTAGGGCCGGGGTCTGGAAATGACCTCGGGGAGTTTCTTCCTGAAACGTCACCTTACAGCAGCATCGGCCTGACCCGGGTGATCTCCAGGGTCGCGCCGGCCAGGGGGCTGGCCGGGGTTTTCTTGAGGAGAGGAAAATTTTTTCCATTATAGGGAGATCAAGGCCAAGAAGCAAGGGGGATTCGAGGCGCCGCCGGGCCGCCTGAACCGCCAGGCCAGAATCTCCTCTTCTTATGAATAACGGGTTAAATCCAGCGCTTTTTCCTGAAATAAAGCAGCATGGAGGCCGTGATCAGCACCATTATGCCGACGGCTCCCCAATAACCGTATTGCCACCGCAATCCCGGCATGTTCTGGAAATTCATGCCGTACAGACCGGTGATAAAGGTCAGGGGCATGAAGATGGTGGCGATGATGGTCAGCACCTTCATGATCTGGTTGAGGCGGTTGCTTATGGACGACAGGTAAATGTCCAGCATCCCCGACAGGATATCCCGATAGGTCTCCACTTCTTCAATGGCGATGATGGTGTGATCGTAGACGTCTTTGAAATACATAATCAGGCTGTCGCTGATCAGGGGCGACTCCCGGCGTTCCAGACGGGCGATCACCTCCCGCAAAGGCCACAGGGACTTGCGCAACATGATCATGTCGTTCTTGAACCGGTGCACCTCCCGCAAGGTTTGGGGGGTGGGTCGGATCACCACCTCGTCTTCCAGAAATTCCACCTTATCGCTAAATGTCTCCAGCGCCACAAAATAGTTATCCACGATCAAATCGATGATGGCATAGGCGAGATAATCGGCCCCCATTTTTCGGATCCGCCCCTTGCCCCGGATCAGTCTCTCCCGGATGGGAGCAAAGAGGTCGCCGTCGCCTTCGTGGAGGGAGATGATGTAATGGGGGCCCAAAATCAGGCTGACCTGCTCCGACTCGATTGCTTCGGCTTCGGAGGTGAGGTTGATGGTTTTTAAAGCGATATAGAGGTAGTCTTCATAGTCTTCGATTTTGGGCCGCTGCTCGACGTCCAGGATATCTTCCAACACCAGGGAATGAATATTGAAGCATTCTCCCAATTTCTCCAGATTTTTAACCTGAGAGATGCCGCTGAAATTGATCCAGGTCACGCCGTCTTGGTGATCCAAGGGCAGACAATCCGTAAAGGCGTCATACTCGTTTTCGACGTAATCGGTATCGCGGTAATGGATGATGGTGATTTTGGCCGGGAGATGCTCCTTCTCCCCCATATAAACCAGGGTACCAGGGGGCAGGCCGGCCTTGCGGGCCATTTTCCTTAATGATTTAGCCATAGTGGGTTATCCGCCGGTTAGGATGGTTTATACCACTTTCAGATTCAGATGCAACAAGCTCTCCGGCTAACATAATGAATTCCCTAAATTATTTTACGGAAAACTGAAAACTGAAAACCGAAAACGGTATTAGAGCCTTATAATATTGTGGTTTTCGAGATAATCAAGGCCTGACCACAAAAATATCCGGTGGCGTCTCGTAAATGAGACAGAAAGCGGAGAGAAAAGAGAAAATCGTGGTTGGGGATGCAGTCCGGCTTCCGGCTCAACCGAAGCGGCCGGTGATGTATTGCTCGGTCTGCTTATTGGTGGGATTGGTGAAGATTTGCTCGGTGGTGCCGAACTCGATAACCCGGCCCACGTAAAAGAACGCGGTGAAATCCGACACCCGCGCCGCCTGCTGCATGTTGTGGGTCACAATAACGATGGTGTAGTCGGCTTTCAACTCGTTGATCAGTTCTTCCACCTTGGCGGTGCCGATGGGATCGATGGCCGAACAGGGTTCATCCATTAAGAGGAGTTCCGGCTCCACCACGATAGTCCGGGCGATGCACAGCCGCTGCTGCTGGCCGCCGGACAGGGCCGTCCCCGGACGATGCAGCACGTCTTTGACTTCATCCCACAAGGCGCTGCGCTTCAAGGCATGCTCCACCCGATCCGCCAGTTCGCTCTTGCTCAAGGCGTAGTGCATTTTGAGGCCGTAGGCGACGTTTTCAAAGACACTCATGGGAAACGGCGTCGGTTTCTGGAAGATCATGCCGATCTTCTTGCGGAGTTCCATAATGTCCTGTTTGGGGTCCAGGACATTGGCACCGTCCAACCAGATCTCGCCTGCGGCCCGCTGGTCCCGGTACAGCTCATAGATGCGGTTGTAAACCCGGAGATGGGTGGACTTGCCGCAGCCGGAGGGGCCGATGATGGCAGTCACCTGATTGATGGCAATATCCAGATTGTTGTCATACAGGGCCTGGTTATCGCCGTAGAAAAAATTGAGGTGCCGGACGGCAAGCTTGCTCTGAAAGCCCAGACCTTGCAGAATGACTTCCGACGGAAAGACTTCCTCCGTTTGGTTTAATTTTGTCGTGTCCTCAACCACTGGATCGTCTTTTCGGATAGTTTGGGCCAGGCTAAACATACTCATTATAGTATGACAGATCAGGAAAGAGTTTCATAATTCGGTTTATTTTCCAGGAGCGCCTGCAGTTTTTCCTTGGGCGGCACCTCATCCAGTAAGGAATGTCTCTCGAAGATATCCTGGGTGACGCCGAAATCAATGATGTGCCCCTGGTAGAAAAAGGCGGTGTAGTCCGACACCCGGGCCGCCTGGGCCATGTTGTGGGTGACGATGGCAATAGTGTACCGTGATTTCAACTCATGGATCAATGCTTCGATCTTGTTCGTGCTCAGGGGATCGATGGCGGAGCACGGCTCATCCATCAGCAGCACCTCCGGCTCCACCACGATGGCCCGGGCGATGCACAGCCGTTGCTGCTGCCCCCCGGACAGCGAGGTCCCGGGGCGGTCCAGGCGGTCTTTGACCTCATCCCAGATGGCCGCGCCCTTGAGGGCCTGTTCCACCCGCACCGCGGTCTCCTTCTTGTTCAGGTGGTAATGCTGCCGCAAGCCGAAGGCCACGTTGTCGAAGATGGACATGGGAAAGGGGCTGGGCCGTTGAAACACCATGCCCACTTTCTTACGGAGATCCATGACATTGGTATGGGGGCTCAGGACTTCCAGGCCATCCACCTGTACCTGGCCTTCGGCAAAATGGTCCGGATAAAGCTCATAAATCCGGTTATACACGCGTAGGTGGGTGGACTTGCCGCAGCCGGAAGGGCCGATGATGGCCGTCACTTTATGGGTGGCGATATCCAGGCTGTTATCGAAGAGGGCCTGGGTCGTGCCATAGAAAAAATTGAGGTGGCGCACCGAGATCTTGGGAGTGGGCTCACCCGGAGCCGTATCATAATACGGCGCCGCCAGATTTCCAGGTTGTAGGCTGTCGTTCGTCATCATAGGCTCCGAAACTCTTTAGCGCCTGGTTCTCAAGGCAAAACGGGCCAGCAGGGTAAAGGCCAGCACCGACACCGTAATCAAGAGAGATGCGCCCCAGGCCACCCGCTGCCAGTCATCATAGGGCGACACGGCATAGTTGAAGATGGTGACGGTGAGGTTGGGAGTGGGCCCCGAGAGGGACTTAAACCAGTAGGGGCTGTTGAGGGCGGTGAACAGCAGGGGCGCGGTCTCGCCGCTGATCCGGGCCACCGCCAGCAGGATCCCCGTAAGCAGGCCGGCCTTGGCCGCCCGAAAGACCACCGCCAGGGTGACCTTCCAGCGGGGGGCGCCCAGGGCCAGGGCCGATTCCCGCAAGGTGTTGGGCACCAGCCGCAGCATGTCCTCGGTGGTGCGGGTGATCACCGGCATCATCAGGATGGCCAGGGCGACCACGCCGGCATATCCCGAAAAGTGGCCCAAGGGGATTACTACCAAGGTATAGGCGAACACCCCGACGATGATGGACGGTATGCCCATGAGGACATTGGATGAGAACCGGCTCTGGTCGGCCATCCGGGACTCCTGGCCGAACTCCGCCAGGTAGATGCCGGAGAGCAGGCCGATGGGGACCGAGATCAGCGTGGCGGCCACGGTCATGGCTAGCGTCCCGAGAATGGCATTGGCCAGACCCCCGCCAGCCATGCCGGGCGGGGTGGGCAATTGCGTAAAAAAGGATAAATTCAGGGCGCCCGCCCCCCGGATAATGACCCCGACCAGGATCCAGATGAGAATGCCGATGCCCAGCAGGGCCGAAATCACCGACCAGACGCTCACCATCAGGTCGGTAAAGCGGCGACCGGTGGAGGGCCGGGGTTTCATCATAAGCCCACACTCCAGGATTTATACATGCGCCTCAGCAGGAATTGGGCCAGCACCTGCACCAGATAAGTGATGATAAACAGCACCAGTCCCAGTTCGATCAAGGAGCTGATATACATCGAGGTCGTGGCTTCGGTGAACTCATTGGCCAGGGTGGAGGCGATGGAGTTGCCGGGAGCAAACAGGGAGGCGGAGATGTTGTGGGCATTGCCGATGACGAAGGTGACGGCCATGGTCTCACCCAGGGCCCGGCCCAGGCCGAGAAACAGGGCCCCGATGATCCCCACCAAGCCGTAAGGGATGGTCACCTTATAGGTGACTTCCCAGGTGGTGGCCCCCATGCCGTGGGCGGATTCCTTGACCACATTGGGCACCAACTGGAACACGTCCCGGGTAATGGCGCAGATAAAGGGCAGGATCATGAAGGCCAGGATGATCCCGGCGGTGAGCATGCCCAATCCCATGGGCGGCCCCTGAAAGAGCGGTAAGAAGCCCAGGACCCCATGCAGGGCCGGCTGCACGTATTTGGCCATGAACGGGGCAAAGACGAACATGCCCCACATGCCGTAAATGATGCTGGGAATGGCGGCCAGCAGTTCGATCATGGTGCCCACCACCTTGCTGACCCCAGGCCGGGCCAGTTCCACCAGGAACAGGGCGATCGCGATGGACAGCGGCACCGCGATGACCATGGCGATGACGGTGGAGACCAAGGTGCCATAAATGCTGGAGGCCCCGCCGTACTGCTCGGTAACGGGATTCCATATCTGGGTGTATAAGAAGGAAAACCCGAATTTTTTGATGGCCGGCCATGAATGGATCGCCAACTCCAAGAAAATCCCGGCCATGAGGATGGGGGTGATCATGGAGCAAATGGCGGTGAGCCGCGTGAAGTAGGTGTCGCCCTTGGAAGTGGCCGGAGTTGATTTTGCCATGGCTTGGAAATCGCGTTGAGGGCAGGTAAACCTCAAGAGGCAGGGTTCGTGCCCTGCCCCCTGATGCGGAGATGCAAAGTTAGAATTTAACCGGCTTGCCGTTGACCTTGATGTATTTGGCCCAGCTCGCTTCCACCAGCTTCACCACGCTCGCCGGCATGGGCACATAGTCCAGTTTTTCAGCCATGGCGCCGCCGTGCTTATAGCACCAGTCGAACCATTTCAGCATGGCCGTAGCCTTGGCGGCGTCGGTCTGGTCCTTGTGGAGCAGGATGAAGGTGGCGCCGGCGATGGGCCAGCTTTTGGCGCCCGGCTGATCAACGATCATTAAGTAAAAGCCATAGGGGGCTTTGCTCCAGTCAGCATTGGCCGCGGCCGCCTGGAAGGCCTCGATGCTCGGGTCCAAAAATTTTCCGGCCTTATTCTGGAGCTTGGTAACGGCCATTTTATTTTGCAGGGCATAGGCATATTCCACGTAGCCGATGGAACCGCTGATGTTCTTTACCTGGCCGGCCACGCCTTCATTGCCTTTGCCGCCAATACCTCCCGGCCACTGCACCGAGGTATTCGCACCGACTTTCTGCTTCCATTCCGGCGAGACGGTGGAGAGATAGCTGGAAAAAATGAAGGTGGTGCCGGAGCCGTCGCTGCGGTGCACCACGGTGATGGCCTGGGAGGGCAGCTTGACCCCGGGGTTAAGCTTCTTGATGGCCGCGTCGTCCCATTTCTTGATTTTGCCCAGATAAATATCCGCTAATATCGGGTTGGTGAGCTTTAACTGACCAGGACCGATGCCGGGAAGATTCACGACCATCACCACGCCGCCCATGACCATGGGGAATTGCACCAGGCCGTTTTCTTTCAGCATTGCCTCGGTCTGAGGCGCATCCGAGGCCCCGTAATCCACGGTCTTGGCCTTGATCTGGGCAATGCCGCCGCCGGAGCCGATGGACTGGTAATTGAGCTTAAGGCCGGTCAAGGAATTGTACTTGTGGGCCCACTGGGAATAAATGGGGTAAGGAAAGGTCGCGCCCGCCGCATTGATCGTCAGGTTTTCGGCCTGCACCAAGCCCGGCAGGACCAGGAGACCCGCCAATACCACTGCCAACCAGGTTACCTTTTTCATCAATCTTTCTCCTTGAACTTAAAAATTTTACGGCAAATTTGTTAGGGGATTGTTAGCGTTCCATGAGGATTAGGCAAGGTTTAGGAAAATATCATGCGGCAGGATTCCCTGACTTCGCATCCTAGGGCCTGGGCCTGGAAAAAAATAACCGTCATCAACCATATCCAGCGCCCGCCCGCCACAATCCGGCGATACCTTCTTAAAGAAGTCTTCACTGAGTCCCTGCTCGCCATCTACTTCCTCTGGAGATGCCGCGCCCGGCTTCCCCCTGAGTTGCCGGCAATCAAGATAAGTGCAACCGCGCCGGATTATCAGTTCACGGTAATCACCTCCTCGCCCGGGTGACGCGGGATTCTTAGAACCTGTAGGGTCCCGGGCCGCTAGCTCCGGAGGCATCCATCGCCGGTCTTTGCCGGGCTGGAGACTCCTCCCCGAAAATTCTTAAGTCACGATATCCCGAGGAAATTAGCAAGTTGTGAGCAGTTGACTAGATTTGCGCAAGATTTCCTCTGACCGGGTCTTCTGATCCCAGCCGCGGCCGCCTTATGGAACCGCGGCAGGAGGTGTTGGCCTCTGGTCTGAGGGTTTACGTGGAGTTGCCCCCAAAGAACTATTTTGGGTAGCCGCAGGCGAAAGCCCGCGCCGGCCGAGGCGAGACGCCTGGGCCACTATGTGCGGGCTAAATGGTATTGAGAATAAGGCGGCAGGAATGAGGCAAAGAGTGCTGCCGGAGGCCGCGGCCGCGAGGCGCGGCAAGCTGCCCCGGCCCCTTAGGTCTGGGGCAGGTGGATCAAGAAAGTGCTCCCTTTCCCAGGGGCGCTCTGCAGAGTCACGTAGCCCCCGTGGGACTGGGCGATGTGTTTGACGATGGCCAGGCCCAAGCCGGTGCCCCCTACCTTGCGGCTGCGGCCGGCGTCCACCCGGTAGAAGCGCTCGAAAAGCCGGGGGAGGTGTTCCGGGGGGATGCCGGAGCCCTGATCCCGCACCAGGATCAAAACTTCACCGAGCTCCAGACGGGCCTCCACCTCCACCGGACTGACCGCCGGGCTGTACTTGACGGCGTTATCGATGAGATTCACCACCGCCTGCTCCAGGAGCGGGGCGTTGATCGCCGCGGCCAAATCATCGGGACAGGTGAGGGTAATCTCGATGTCCTTGGCTGCGGCCCGTTCCCCGCAGACCTGGATGGCATTGTGCAAGACCTCTTTGATGCGGCCGGCGGACAGGGCGATCTTGCCCTGCTCCGAATCCTGCTCAATCCGGGACAGGCTCAGCAGATCATCGATAATTTCATTGAGGCGGTCCGCGTGCCTGGCGATGATGTGCAGAAAGCTCAGGGCGTTTTCCGGTTCTTGCATGGCCCCGTCCAGCAGGGTTTCCACGAAGCCCTTGATGGAGGTAATCGGGGTTTTGAGCTCATGGGAGACGTTGGCCACAAAATCGCGCCGGGCCTGCTCCAGGCGGCGCAGGCGGGTGACGTCGTTGAGGACGATCAGGGCCCCGAAGGCCTTCCCCTGGGGGTCCTGGAGGGTGGTGCCCCGGACCTGGAGGAGGCGGTCCCGGCCGTCATCCCGGAGGATGATCTCGCCGTCCACCTGCCGGGGGCTGGCCAGGGCTTGGGCCACAAAATTCTGCAAATCGGGGTTGCGCACCACTTCGGGGATGGGACGTTGCCGGGCGGTCTCCGGGTCCACTCCCAGCAGCCGGGCCCCAGCCTGGTTCAGGGTAATGAGGCGTTCCCGCTGGTCCACGGCCATCACCCCTTCCACCATGCTGGCCAGCACCGCTTCCTGCTCCTGGCCCTGCCGGAGGATGGTGCGGATGCGCTGGTCCAACTGCTCCGCCATATAATTCAGGGCCTCGGCCAGGCTGGCCAGTTCATCGGAGGGGGGCACGGGCACCTTGACCCGCAAATCTCCCTGGGCGAAGCGCTGCGCCCCCTGCTTCATTTCTTCCAGGGGCCGGCTGAGGCGGCGAGCCATCACCAGGCTTAAAAAAGCCGCCAGGAGGGCGGCGCCCATGCAACCGAGGGCGATTTTGAAGTACATAGTGTTAAGGGCACGGTCAATGGAGACCACGGGCAGGGAGGCTCGCACCACCCCCATGACCCGCCCCTGATCCATGACCGGCGCCGCCATATACATCATGGGGGTCTCCACCGTGTAGCTGTGCCGGGTGGAGAAGCCGTTTTTGCCCTGGAGGGCCTGCCGAATTTCGGGCCGGTCGCCGTGATTGTCCATCTGAGCCGGATTTTTGGCGGAATCCCCCACGACCAGCCCGGATGGTAGGATCACCGTCAGCCGGGTGCCGCTCAGCCTGCCTATCTCTTTGCAGAGGCGGTCCACGGCCTCAGGCCGGAGAGGGCTGAGCAACCCCTGGAACTGGGGTTTCACCAGATCGGTCCGAACTTTTAAGTCTGCGGCGGTTTGCTCCAGGAAGGTCTGGCGCCAGGCCTGGGACACGTACCAGGTCACGGCCAACAGGGCCAGAAGCGCGATGATCAGATAAGAGGGAAAGAGTTGGGCCACCAGGCGTCGGCGTCGCATGATCATTCCTTGAGGCGGTAGCCCACGCCTCGCACCGTCTCGATGAATTGGCCCGCGGTCCCCAGCTTTTTCCGCAGCCCCACGATCTGGACGTCCACGGCCCGCTCGGACACGGCATAGTCCTCACCCTGGACCCCCTGGACGATCTGGCCCCGGGTGAAGACCCAGCCGGGCCGCCGGGCCAGGAAGGAGAGCAGACGGAACTCGGTGGAGGTCAATTCCACCGGCTGGCCCTGGACCAGGACCTCATGGCGGCCGGGGTGGATGGTCATCCCGTGGGTGGCCAGGGTCTCGGACTCCGCCGCGGGCTCCAACCGGCGGCGGCGCAGCACGGCCCGTAGCCGGGCCAGGAGCACCCGGGGGCTGAAGGGCTTGGTGACATAATCGTCGGCGCCCAGCTCCAACCCCGCCACGATGTCCGCCTCTTCCCCCTTGGCGGTGAGGATGATGATGGGGATCTCCCGGGTTTGCGCGTCCTGCTTGAGTTCGCGGCACACCGTGAGCCCGTCTATCCCCGGGAGCATCAGGTCCAGGACGATGAGGTCCGGGAACTGGGACCGGGCGGCCCGGAGGCCCTCCTCGCCGGAGAGGACCCCGGTCACCGGGTAGCCTTCCTTATTCAGGTTGTACCGTAAGAGTTCCAGGATGTCTTCCTCATCCTCCACCACCAGGATGCGTTCTTTTGCCATAGAAATGTCCTCACCAGCCGTACGACTAGGCAAATGTCAGACTGCGCTGCGGTCCCGGGCCTCCAACTCCGCCAGACGTTTCTTGAGCTCACGCTCCCGCTGCCAGCGGGCCGTAACGTCCCGGAGGATGGCCGCGGCCCCCAGGACCTCACCGCGGTCGTCCTTGATCAGGGTGATGGTGAATTCCAGGGAGATTTGAACGCCGTCGCTCCTTAAACCCGGCACGGCCAGGAGTTCCGCGGCATACTTGCTCGTCCCCCTCGCCATCACCAGGGCGTAGCCCTCATTATGCCGGGCCCGCAGCTTTGGCGGGATGATCAGTTCCAGCGTCCGCCCCTCCACCTCGGAGGCCCGGTAGCCGAACATGGCCTCGGCCCCGGCGTTCCAGAGGCGAATGACGCCGTCGCGGTCAGCAAAAATGATGGCGTCTCGGCTCTCAGCTACGAGGCGGCGGCAGAGCCAGTCACGGAAACCGGCGGGGTCCATGCAAATCTCCCGATCCCGGGGCTTAAGATGGGATCAACCCCCGAAATCCTTTTTTTAATTATATTTTGATATACACCAGTTAGGGGAAAATTATAAACGGAAAACTTTGCTCCAGGAAAGATCAGGGGCGCAGCGGCCGGCGGAACCCGCCGGGCCACGGTCGGCAGCAAGGCAAAGGAGCGGTCTAGACAAGCTATTTAAAAACCGCTTATTGTGTCACCCTGAGCGTCAGCGAAGGGTCTAGGTTATTAGAAAGACTAGTTTCTTCGCTGCGCTCAGGATGACAAAATGCCTTTTTGCAAGAGGCTCATTTGTTTGTGACATGGTATTAGGGAGATAGCAAGGGTAGCCGGGAAACAGGTTGACTGCCAGGCCAGGCCCAGGCAAGGCCTGACACAAAAACCCCTCCGGCCGGGGCCGGAGGGGTTGAACCACTGCACCTGAGTATTTAAGATAAGTTTTAAGGACGGATAGTGATTACCGGGCAGGGGGCGCCTTGCACCACCTTGTCGGCCACGCTGCCGAAGATGGCGCGGTCCAGCCCCTTGCGGCCGTGGACCCCCATGATGATCAAGTCGATATGCTCCTTTTGGGCAAATTCCAGGATCTTGGCAGCGGGAGCGCCCAGCTCCACCCGGGTTTCCAACTTGGGGAACTTTTTGAAGAATTCCTCCACCGCCGCTATCATTCTTTTCCGCGCCGAGATCAACGCCTCTTGCTGGAACTCCTGGATGTTGCCGTGGGGCACGTAAAACGAGGAGAAATTCGACAGGTCCTGCGCCACAAACAGGACATAGAGCGTGGCATCGAACTTATCCGTAAAGGTAGAGACCCAGGGCAGGAGGGTTTCAAAATGTGAGGCAAAATCAAGGGGGAAAAGGATTTTTTTAACCTCTTTCATCGAGCAAGCCTCCCTTCGGCTGTTCTGCTATGGGTTTGTGAAATTTAGAGTAAACTAATCAATGCCCCTCAGCTTGTCAAGCTAAAAAGCCAGGGAGGAGCAACGACGCCGGCCGCGGGCGAAAAACCCTGGAATTCCCAATGAGATGCCCAGGCCTTGCAAAAAACCCTTGCCAAACTTAATTTGGGTTATTATATTTCCCCAGCGTCTACCCTTTGGGGGAATCAGACTATTTCGAGGGATGGGGTGAGTACCATCGGTGAGATGCGCTTTAGTCGGAACCATGTCTGGGTCCGGATGGATGATGACTCCCAGGCTACCATCGGCCTGACGGATTACCTCCAGGAGAAAATGGGGGAGATCTACAGTCTCCGACTGCCCGAAGAAGGCGAGGAGTTCGTCAAGGATGAACCCTTCACCATGATCGAAGCCAAGAACGGCCGCCGGGAACTGAAGGCCCCGATCTCCGGGGAGGTCATGGAAATTAACTATGAAGCCGCGGAGATGCCGGAAATCGTCAATGAGGACCCCCTAACGGAAGGCTGGCTGGTCAAAGTGGAGATGGTTTCGGGGCAGGAATTTGATGATTTGTTGACCGAAGAGGAGTATGAAGATCATCTGAGTGAAGAAGATCTGGAAGAAGACTGAGCCTCTACCCCAGTTATTCCAGGATCATCCTCCCACCTTTTAGGATTGCGGGCTCTGCCCGGCTCCGCCACGGCAGGGCCAGGCGCCGCCAACGCCGACAACTGCATGTCTACATCCCGGATTCATTCTAAGCCCAAGTCATGGCTGTGGGGCACTTTAACCTCCATCCGCCTGACGGTCTTTCTCCTGTTGATCCTGGCCGCGGTGGCGATCATCGGCACCGTGGTGCCCCAGAACCAGCCTCCCGATCTGTACTTCAGCTATTATGGCGAAGTCTGGGGCCAACTGCTCTGGCGGGGCGGTTTTACCAACATCTACTTCAGCCCCTGGTTTCTGGCGCCCATCTTACTTTTGACGGCCAACATCCTGGCCTGCATCGTTCACGGCCTCCCCCAGGCCGTGAAACGCGTCTCCCGGCCTTTCACCGGGGAGACCGCTCTCAACCTGCCGGAACGGGGCCGGATGACCTGGCCGGCGGGGGTCAATCCCCAGCCCCTGGTCCAGGCCGCCCTGAGCCGGGAGTTGGGCTCCTGCCGCCGGGAGACGCTCCCAAACCAAGAAATTTACCTGGCGGAACGGGGCCGCTTCCGCCCCTTGGGCCCGTACCTGATGCATGTGGCCCTTCTCCTGATCCTGGCCGGGGGCCTCATCGGCAAATTTTGGGGAGTGAACGGCCAGCTGGCCCTGGACCAGGGAAAAGTGGCCAGCGCCTTTCAGGTGGGGCCGCGCACCGAGCTGCCCTTGCATTTCCAGGTGCGCCTGGATAAATTTCAGGTTTCCTATTACGAACCGGGGAGCGCCCCCAAGGAATTCCGCTCGGACTTGACATTCCTCCTCAATGGCCGGCAAGTCTTGCGGGCCACCTGCCGGGTCAACGACCCCGTGAGCTTTGGGGGGTTAACCTTCTATCAAGCCTCCTACGGCACTGAATCCACCGGCCCCATTCGTCTCAAATTGCAGGGGGAAAATCTCAATCAGTCCGTCGAGGTGCCTTTCCGGCAGCCGGCGGAGTTGCCGGGGGGCCGGGGCCGGATCATCATTATGCGGGTGGACGGCAACTTCCAGGGATACGGCCCGGCGGTGCTCCTGGCCTTCAGTGCCGGCGGCGGTCATCCCCAGGCCTTCTGGGTGCTGCAAAACCATCCGGAGTTGGGCGGCCGGGCGGGCCCCTACCGGTTCAGCGTGGAATCTATTCCTTACCGTTATTATTCCGTCTTCCAGGTGAGGTATGATCCGGGGGTGTGGTGGGTGTACGGCGGCTTTCTGCTGTTCCTGCCCGGACTCTACCTGGCTTTCTTCCGGCCGGCGGAGCGTTGGGCCCTGGTGTTGGCCAAAAGTCCGGAAGGCGAATGGCAGGGGCGCCTGCTGGGGGCCAGCCCTCGCCACCGGGAGGAATTCGCCGCCCACCAGGAACGGCTCCTTATGGAGTTGCAGCGAGGGACCCCGTCATGATCAGCCAAATCTTCGGCGTCGTCATGCTGATCTATTTGCTGGCGGCCATTTTGTTTCTGATGGCGGAGTTATGGGCCTCGCTCCGGCTCCAGGCCGCGGGCCGGCTCATGCTGTGGCTGGGTCTGGGAATTCATACCGGGGCGCTCCTGGGGCGCTGGGTAGAATCCTACCACTTGGCCCTGGTGCACTCCCCGCCGGCTGGGTTGGCCGCAAGACTGGGGCTCATCATCCACCACGCCCCACTATCCAACTTCTACGATTCCCTCATCTTTTTCGCCTGGTGCCTGCCGGCCCTGGGTCTCCTGGCGTTCCGCCGCGACCTCAAGGGCTACCTGGGGGCCCTGATATCCGTCCTCTCAACCCTCCTCCTGGCCTATGCCTCTCTGGGCGGGGTGGACAGCCGCATCAAGCCCTTGATGCCGGCCCTGAAGAGCAACTGGCTGCTCATCCACGTGGTGACGGCCT